>CAJXPR010000059.1 GCA_913058135.1 uncultured Gammaproteobacteria bacterium | reverse complement strand
CCCGGCCAGAGCAGATTGGGGGAGGGGATTACCTTCTCAGTCTGCGTGCGGCGGGCGGCTCAGGTAAGAGCCCCCGCCAGCAACACGCAATTTTCCCACGATTTGACTCATTGTCAAGCGTGAGGCCCGTCTTGAGGGCGTTTATCGAAAATAAAACCATTCTCGTCGACATCGACCAGAATGCAGTCACCAGGCGCATATTCACCCTGAATGACGCGCTGTGCCAACGGGTTCTCGATCCAGTTCTGCACAGCCCTGCGCAGCGGGCGGGCGCCATAAACCGGGTCGTAACCCAACTCGGCCACCTTGTCGAGAACAGCATCCGACACTTCGATGGCCAGATCGTTGTAGTTCAGACGCTTGTTTAGCGAGGCAATCTGAATATCGGCGATACCCCGGATCTGGCTGGCCGCCAGCGGATGGAACACCACGGTCTCATCGATGCGATTGACAAATTCAGGTCGGAAGTGTCGCGTCACGACCGACATCACATCCTGTTTCACACGCTCGTAGGCAACCTCGTCGGACGGATCATTGCCCAACATCTCCTGTATGCGATCCGAACCCAGGTTTGAGGTCATCACAATCACGGTATTGCGGAAATCAACCGTGCGCCCGTGACCATCGGTCAGGCGACCGTCATCCAGTACCTGCAACAGGATATTGAAAACATCAGGATGCGCCTTTTCCACCTCGTCCAGTAGCAGCACTGAATAGGGTCGGCGGCGCACGGCCTCGGTCAGGTAGCCGCCCTCCTCGTAACCGACATATCCTGGTGGCGCCCCGATCAGGCGGGCCACAGAATGCTGCTCCATGAATTCGGACATGTCGATACGCACCATGGCCTCTTCGGTATCAAACAGAAACTCGGCCAACGCCTTGCACAGTTCGGTCTTGCCGACTCCGGTAGGGCCCAGGAACAAAAAAGAGCCATTCGGTCGATTGGGGTCGGACAGGCCGGACCGGGAACGACGCACGGCGTTGGAAACCGCTGTGATCGCCTCATGCTGACCAATGACCCGCTTGTGCAGAGCATCTTCCATCTGCAACAGTTTCTGCTTGTCGCTCTGCAGCATTTTGGATACCGGGATACCCGTCCAGCGCGAGACCACATCGGCTATTTCTTCCTCTGTCACCCGGCTGCGAAGCAACTGCATGTCCATCATTTCCGCCTGGGTGGACATGTCGAGGGTTTTTTCCAGATTCGGAATAACGCCGTACTGCAGTTCCGACATCCGCGCCAGATCGCCGGCACGGCGTGCCGACTCAAGATCAGCCCGGGCTTTTTCCAGATTGCTCTTGATCGATTGCGTGCCGTGTACCGAAGCCTTTTCCGCCTTCCAGATCTCATCCAGGTCGGCAAACTCCTTCTCCACACGCTGGATGTCCTCGGCCAGTTTCTCCAGTCGCTTGCGGGAGGCGTCGTCTTCCTCTTTTTTCAGTGCTTCCCGCTCGATTTTCAACTGGATCAGGCGCCGTTCGAGCTTGTCCATCTCTTCGGGCTTGGAGTCAATCTCCATGCGAATCATACTGGCAGCTTCATCAATCAGGTCGATGGCTTTGTCGGGCAACTGGCGGTCAGGAATATAGCGCTGCGACAATCGCGCTGCCGCAATGATCGCTGCATCAGCGATCTGTACGCCATGATGAACTTCGTAGCGCTCTTTCAGGCCGCGAAGGATGGCAATGGTGTCTTCTTCGCTTGGCTCGTCGACCAGCACTTTCTGAAACCGGCGCTCCAGCGCGGCGTCTTTTTCGATGTATTTGCGATACTCGTCCAGGGTGGTGGCACCGACGCAATGCAGCTCACCGCGCGCCAACGCCGGTTTCAGCATATTGCCGGCATCCATGGACCCTTCTGCCTTGCCCGCGCCAACCATGGTATGAATTTCATCGATAAACAGGATGACTGAACCTTCCTGCTTGGACAGCTCTTTTAATACGCCTTTCAGGCGCTCTTCGAATTCACCCCGAAACTTGGCGCCGGCAATTAGCGCGCCCATATCCAGCGCCAGGATTTTTTTGTCCTTCAGACCCTCGGGGACTTCGCCATTGACAATGCGCTGGGCAAGGCCTTCGATGATGGCGGTTTTACCGACACCCGGCTCACCTATCAGTACCGGATTGTTTTTGGTGCGCCGCTGTAATACCTGGATAGTGCGCCGAATCTCACTGTCGCGGCCGATCACCGGATCAAGACCGCCTTTCCCGGCGCGCTCGGTCAGATCGATACAGTATTTGGACAGCGCCTGCCAGGATTCTTCGGCATCCGCATCGGTGACTTTCTCACCGCCACGCAAATTATTGATTGCGGTCTCCAGGGCTTTTTCGGATATACCGAAGCTGCCCAGCAAGCGGCCCAGTTCACCCTTGTCAGAGAGTGCCGCCAGGATGACAGCCTCGCTGGAGATAAACTTATCCCCGTTTTTCTGCGAGGTCTTGTCAGCCTGATTCAGAAGTCGCCCCAACTCATTGGACATCGCGACATCGGCGCCGTTGCCCTCTACCTTGGGCAGACGCTGCAGGATGTCGTTCAGCCCTTTGCGCAGGGCCGTCAGGTCGAACCCTGTTTGTGACAGCAATGGCCGCACCGAGCCGCCTTTCTGATCGAGCAGGCTGATCATTAAATGTACCGGCTCGATAAAATTGTTGTCGTTGCCCAGTGCCAGCGATTGCGCATCTGCCAGCGCGGCCTGAAGCTTGCTTGTCAGTTGATCCATTCTCATCATTCACCTCAGCGAATCAGTTTCCGCGCGGCACAGCCGTTCGGCAGTCATCAGTCATGTTATATAGATTGAGGTGTTGCCGGCAAAATTCAAGCGTGTAACAGGAACTGGCAGCCAATTGCAGCATCTGTTTCATCAGGTCTTGCGATAGATCAAGTCTTGAGGTAGACGATACTGGCCATGCGCCCGGTTACGCCGTCGCGCCGGTATGAATAGAAATGGGAGCCATCGCAGACGGTGCAGTGCGCGCCACCGTAAATGGCCTCGACCCCGATGGCATTGAGCCGGACCCTGGCTACCGCATAGATATCCATCAGGCTCTTGCCGGGACTGCGGGCCCGGGTCACAAATGCGTCTGCAGTCGCCACCGATGACCCGGCACCACGTTCCGCTGCTGACAGAAACGCAGCACGCACTTCTTCGCCAACCTCAAAACAGCATGGCCCAATGGCTGGGCCCAGCCATGCCATCAGCCCGGGTCCCTTGCGGCCGGTGGCACGGACCGTATTCTCCAGCACGCCGTCCAGCAACCCTCGCCAGCCTGCATGAGCTGCCGCAGCAACGCGACCGTCGTACGAACAGAACAGCACCGGCAGACAATCAGCTGTCAGCACAGCCACACCGTCGCCCGGCTGCACTACGTAGCCGGCGTCCGCCTGCCGTCGACGCAAGGGTTTGTCGCCAGCGGCAACGGCAATCGCTCGTGTGCCATGAACCTGGTTTAACCACTGCAGCCGCCGCAGATCCGGCAGAGTACGGCGCAACAGGCGTCGGTTATTGGTCACCAATGCCATCCTGTCGCCCACATGCGTGCCCAGGTTCAGACTGTCATAGGGTTTCGGGCTGCAGCCGCCCAATCGGGTGGTTACCAGTGCACCTATGCTGGCAGGTGCCGGCCAGTCAGGCGTCAGTGAGCGCAATGGCGTAACTGACCCCCCGGACGGTACCCTGGTCGACATCAGTCTGCGTCCCGCTTGAGGGTGTCCAGCAATAATTGCATATCTTCAGGTACAGGCACTTCCCAGCTCACTTCCTCACCGCTTTCGGGGTGCACAAATCCGAGTCTGGCGGCATGCAATGCCTGGCGTTTGAACTGACGCAGATAATCAGCCAGTTCCGGGCTGCAACCGGCCGGAATATGCAGACGCCCGCCGTAGACCGGATCACCGATCAACGGATGCCTGATATGGCTCATGTGCACACGGATCTGGTGGGTGCGACCGGTCTCCAGTTTCAGTTGCACATGGGTATGGGCGCGAAAGCGCTTGATGACCCGATAATGCGTGACCGATGGCTTGCCACTTTGCACCACTGCCCGCTTTTTACGCTGTACCGGGTGCCGCCCCAGTGGCTCATCAACCGTGCCACCGGCGGTCAATACACCCTGCACGACGGCTTCATACTGTCGGGTAACGGTGCGTTTCTGCAGCTGACGTACCAGTTTGTGGTGTGCCGGCAGGGTTTTCGCGACCACCATAAGGCCGGTGGTATCTTTGTCCAGACGATGCACAATACCAGCGCGCGGCACGTGCTGCAAAGCCGGGCAGTGATGCAGCAGGCCATTCATCAGGGTGCCACTTCGATTGCCGGCCGCCGGGTGCACAACCGTGCCGGCCGGCTTGTTCAGCACCAGCACGGTGTCGTCCTCATAGACAATATCCAGCGCCAGCGCTTCTGCCTGCCAGCCATTGTCCGGTGCCTCATCAAGCTCGGCCTGCAGATCCAGCCGGTCGCCGGCACTAAGCCGGTCCTTGGCACGCTTGTGGCCGGTGTTTACCAGCAGAAAACCGTCCTTTATCCATTGCTGTAAACGTCCGCGCGAATAATCTGCGAACAAACTGGCCGCTGCCTGGTCTAATCTGGCGCCATCAAGGTTATCGGGCACAACGGCGGATAAGGAAATTCGTGCTGACATAGTTGGGTATCGACCGGTTGGTGTGGTTAAATAAGCGATTAACGACAGGCATTATAGTCTGTTTTGCCAGTCAAGAGGTGTTTTGAGCGTGCGAGTACTGCTAACAATTGCGTTGTTGATCACGGTCGTGTCCTGTTCTTCATTGGGCAGAGACCGCGATGAGTTTGCGTCGATGTCTACGGAAGAGCAATTCTACCGGACTGCCAATCAGCAGTTGAATGCCTCCAATTTTTCCGGCGCGGTGCGAACCTATCAGGCTCTGGAGTCCCGGTTCCCTTTCGGTCAGTATGCTGCCCAGGCCCAACTGGAGCTGATTTACGCCCATTACCGGGCCTCGAATCTGGAAGGTGCACGCGCCGCAGCTGATCGTTTTATCCGGCTGCACCCTGACCATGAGAGTATCGACTATGCCTACTACATGAAAGGCGTGGCAACATTTTCCGAGAATACCGGGTTCATGAGCCGCTTCCTGCCGACAGATCCCGCCAAACGGGACATCAGCCGCGCCCGTGACGCCTTCAACGAATTTTCCCTGTTGATGACGCTGTACCCGGACAGCGATTACACCGCGGATGCCCGTGCCCGCATGGTCTTTCTGCGTAATAATCTTGCACAATACGAGATTCATGTCGCCAACTACTATCTGGAGCGTCGTGCCTACATTGCTGCGCTGAATCGTGGTCGTTATGTGGTGGAAAACTTCCAGGGCAGCCCGGTGGTAGCTGACGCGGTGGCCATCATGGTGGAGTGTTATCTGCGCCTGGGCCTCAATGACCTGGCGGACACCTCCCTGGCACTGCTGCGCACCAACTACGCCGATCACGAAACTCTCGACAGCAATGGCAATTTCATTGTGCGCAACCACGTGACCAACCCGTCGTTACTGTATACCGTCAGCTTCGGCCTGCTGGGCAGCAACGAGGACAATACGCCACTGGCACCGACCAGCCGGCCGAACCGCTCAATTGCACCTGATAATGCGGCCCCGGAACGCAGCCGTTCCCTGTTGAATATCCTGACGCTGGGACGATTCGGTCGTGATGCGACCACGGCACCACTGCCGAGCGAACCGCCACCGGGCTCTCCCAACCCAATCTGACGTCGATCGCCAGGGCGTCAGCAACGCCCTGGCGCCATCGGCCCCGGCCTCCGCTCAGGCCGAATAATTCTCCGGAAAAAATTCCCGCTCAATTAACTCGATCAGAATGTGTATCACCTTGATGTGCACTTCCTGCACGCGGTCGGCATAACGACTGGCACCGGCACTGATATCAACCGTAGCCAGATGGCCCAACGTCGATCCGCCCGCCCCGGTCAGACTGACAACCTGCATGCCGTTGTCGCGAGCATATTCGGCGGCCTTGATCACGTTTTTACTGGTGCCGCTGGTGCTGATGGCAAACAGGCAATCGCCGGGCCTGGCGCGCGCCTGCAAATACCGGGAAAAAATATGCTCATAACCAAAGTCATTGGCGACACAGCTGATATGGCCCGGGTCGCTGATCGCCGTAGCCGACAGTCCCAGACGATTGTCCCGGTAGCGGCCGGTCAGCTCTTCGGCAAAATGCATGGCGTCACTCATCGAACCACCGTTACCACAACTGTAAATTGCGGCACCGCTACGCAGGGTTGCGATCAACACCGCGGCCGCGTCTGCAATTGCACTGACATTTTGGTCGTCGGACTGAAATCTCTCAAGGTACTTACGAGCCTCAGTCAGCGTGCCAGTTATCACTTCTCTTGTCATAGTCAAGCCCTCATTCGCCTGCGGCCCAGCCCTGCGTGATCGGATAACGTCGGTCCCGGCCAAAGGCTCTCTCTGTCAGCCGCACACCGATGGGCGCTTGCCGACGCTTGTATTCATTAATATCTACCAGACGAATGACCCGATGCACCTCGTCAGCGTCGAACCCGTTGGCGATAATTGCCTCGGCGCCCAGGTCTGCTTCAATATAAAGCGCCAGAATCTGATCCAGTCGGTCATACGGAGGCAGATTGTCGTCATCCTGCTGCCCGGGCGCCAACTCAGCAGAGGGAGCCCGCTCGATAACACCTGCCGGAATAACGTCAGCCTCGCCTTTGGCAGCAGCGATGGCATTCCGGTAGCCCGCCAGGCGATACACCAGCGTTTTGCTGACATCCTTTAACGCATTAAAACCACCGGCCATATCACCATACAATGTGGAGTACCCGACCGCGATTTCGCTTTTGTTGCCTGTGGTCAGCACCAATGCACCTTTCTTGTTGGAGATCGCCATGAGCATGACACCACGGCAGCGGGCCTGAATATTCTGCTCGGTCAGGTCCATGGGCAATCCGGCAAATTGTCCGGCCAGGGCACCGGCAAATGCCTGATAACAGTCGGTAATGGGAATGACATCGTAGCTCACGCCCAGGCGCTCTGCCTGCACTGCAGCAAGTCGGACACTCAAGTCAGATGTGTAGGTAAAAGGCATCATGATCGCGGTCACTTGCTCTGCGCCCAGCGCATCAACAGCGATGGCCAGCGTCAGTGCTGAGTCGATACCACCGGACAGCCCGAGGATAACGGACTTGAAGTGGTTCTTCTGCACATAGTCGCGCAGGCCCAGCATCATGGCCTGATAACAGCGCTGTTCAAGATCGCTGTCTGCTGGCCGCGCCGGCAGCGAGTCAGGGCTGATAGTGCGACTGTCGTCGGGCAGCACCGGCCAGGCCAGTGCATTTTCAATACGAAAATCCACCGACACCAGGGCTTCGGCAAACGCAGGCCCGACGACGGTCACGTTACCGAGAGCGTCCGAGACCATGGAGTTACCATCAAAAACCAGCTCATCCTGCCCACCTATCTGATTAACATACATGATCGGCGTCCCGGACTCCAAGCCACGCCGCGCCAGCAACCGCTGGCGCTGCTCCAGCTTGTCGGCGTGAAACGGCGAAGCATTGATATTGATCAATAGCCCGACACCAGCTTGCGATGCCTGTCGGATTGGCAAGGGGTCCCACAGATCTTCACAGATTGTCAGGGCCACCGACAGACCCTTGATGTCAATGATGCACGGAGCGGTGCCAGCCTGGAAATAGCGACGTTCATCAAACACTTGATAGTTGGGCAGGCTCTGCTTGCGATAGGTCGCCGTGATCCTGCCGCCATGGATCACTGACAGCGCATTGAACAACTGCCCGTTCTCCGTTAACGGGTAACCCACAATCAGATGTGCATCTATGTCGGCGTCGCACAGCTGCTGCAAGGCCTTGTCGATTCTCGGCGCCAGGCTGGGTCGCAGTAACAGGTCTTCAGCAGGGTAAGCGGTCAGGCTCAGCTCGGGGTAGACCACAACATCAGCGTTGTGAACACCAACGGCGTCGCGCGCTGCACGCAGTATTGCCTGGGTATTGCCGGGAATGTCTCCCACCAGCAGATTCAATTGCGCCATTACGATAGTCAACTGGCTCGCCATACGATCCTCTATTATCCGGGTCTTGCTGAGCTGCGGAGAAAAGCTGCGGTATTGTCGTCAAACAGGCAGCAGAAGTAAAACGCCAAATGGACACTCTCCAGGGTATACGCGTACCACGGCCTGTCTGGGCAGTGCCGCTCCCTTATGAGTGAGGTGGCACCGGCGCAATACCACGCCGTGCCGGATCATACGGTGCAGGATCCAGTGCAGTTCTCGTGTTGGTCAATAAAGCGACCAGCAGGTCCGCCGAGGCCGGCGCCAACACCAGGCCGTTGCGGTAGTGACCAGCATTGACATACACATTGCTGAAGCCGGGTATTTTCCCGATAAACGGCACGCCGTCCGGCGCCCCTGGACGCAGACCGGCCCATTGACGCAGCACCGGCAACGCCGACAACGCTGGCAACATCTGCTCTGCCGAGGCACGCAGACTGTCGCAGGCCTGGCCGGTAATCGATTTGTCGAATGCCGCATATTCCAGTGTACTACCGACCAGAATATGATGATCACGCCGGGGAATCAGGTATCGTCCTTTGCTCAGCACTACCCCGCTCAGCAAAGGTTTATCGGCCTTGTACAGAAGCATTTGACCTTTGACCGGCGTCACCGGCAAACTCAACCCCAACATATCCAGCAGCTGACCGGTCCATGCGCCAGCCGTCAGCACAAACGTGTCGGCCTGCAAACGGCGCTCCCGCCCCTGCTGAAGCAGCCGGACTGCGGTCATCCGGTCTCCGTCCGTTTCAAAACCCAGGACCTCGGTCTGCTCATTTACCTCGACAGCGGGATGGGCCTGCAAGCTGGCCGCCAGCGCGCGGACCAGGCGCGGATTGCGGATATTGGCGACCGATGGCATGTACAGCGCACACTCAGTGCCAGCTGCCAGGCCGGGCTCCCGCGCATAAATCTGGGTTGACTGCCAGGCCTGCATCGGACGACCGTGGCGCTGCGCCCAGCTCAGGGCCTGGGCGTGATCATCGGCATCAAGCATTAACAGCCCACATTCGGTCAGCTCCGGATCAATGCCGGTCTCATCGGCCAGCGCCTGTGCCAGCTCAGGGTAAGCATCCTGTGCCCGGTTCGCCAGCGCTGTCACCGGCTCCGAGTACCGCCATGGGTACAGCGGCGAAACAATGCCACCGCCGGCCCAGGAGGCTTCGCGACCACAAACGCCACGTTCAACAACGCGGACGCGTGCACCCCGTCGGCTGAGACCGCGCGCCACCAGCATGCCGGAGACGCCACCACCGCAAATCAGAAAATCACTCAATCCCTTCCTACCTCGAAGCCTGCCGGTAAAAATCAGCACCAAAATATTCGGCACCGGACCCGAAGCAGCGACTACACTTTGTTCATGGAGGTCCGCAATGCCCAATATATCCGGCCCACTTCACCAGCTTGGCACCAGTTTGCTGGAACTTTTCGCTGCACTCACGATTATAGCAATACTGACCACGCTTGCCTTGCCTGTCTTTACGCTGCTGGAGCGGGAGGAAGCGTCCCGGGTGCTCCGCCAGTTCATGGATCTGGTAGCAACTGCTCGCAGCACTGCCATTCGTCTTGGTCGTCCTGTCACCCTGTGCCCGGTCGACGACCAGAACAGGTGTATCCGTAACTGGCAAACTGGCGCCATGCTGTTTATCGATACTGATGAAAATCGACAGCGAAGTAATGACGAAATGCTACTGTCGGTTTTGCGCTGGCGCGACCTGCAGGGAGAATTGAGCTGGCGCGCTTTTGGCAACCGGCAATACCTGCTGATCGATCAATTTGGCGGATTGACAGGACAGAATGGCAACCTGACCTGGTGCCCCCAGAGCAACAACTCGGAACCGGCCCATCAGCTTGTGCTCAATGGGAGCGGCCGCTTCCGCTTCGCCCGCGACAATGACGGTGATGGCCTGCGCGAAGACAGCCAGGGACGACCACTTGCCTGTTCATGACCGGCCATCCAAGATTGACGTGGTCACTCCAGCCGACGCCAGTCGCGACTGAGCGAAACGAAGTCACCGGCCTCGCAGGCCTGCGAATTCGCACAGCAGGCGCCCCGCCGCAGATTGAGCCTGATATGTGTACCTGGCCGGACGCCGTCCGCCTGCACGTCAAGCTGATACAGCAGCCCGCAGAGGGTTGATGCGGAAGACATCGGAGACAGTGCGTCAAACGTGGTATCACCCGGATAGACCTGGTAATGCAGCACCTCCACTCCTGCCTCCTCCCGGACCCAAAGCGGCATCTCTACCTCGGTCAGTCCTGTCGGCAGGGTGTCCAGTGTCACCTGCAAACCTCGAGACTTTATATCCGCCAGCAAAGATGCGTCCACCGCCACCAGCAGCGCCTCTGCACCGTGAAAGAGCCGGTCATGGTTTCGATAGTTGAACGCCAGTGACGAGCCCAGCAACGCTGCATCAACCGCTGACAGCGCCATCCTCGCCAGCACGGCCATGAAAATCAGCGCCAGCAACAGTGCTGAACCACGTTGCCGGGATGGCGACAACTGGGCCGAGGCATGGCAGCGCGAGTCTCTGGCCTTCATTCAGCCACCTGCCCGGGGGTATGCGGATCATGCTGACGCAGCGCGGTGTTGAAGACCAAAGTCAGTTCATCATGGGTCAGGTCCCCGGTAGCAGATACCTGCCGCACAGACAACGCCAGGCTGATACTGAACACCCGTGACCAGTCGTCAACCTGATCTGCATCCACGTAAGCGACCCGGGCCATGACGGCCTGTGTTGACGGCGATGCTGGCAGTTCGATACCCATCGACGCAGTCATTGACGTCACCCCCTCTATCAACTCCTCTGACTGAGCATAGGATTCATCACTGTTTTGTCGACGCCGGTACAGACCGATGGGGCTATCCATATCCCCAGCCCCGCGGCTTAAATAGTAAAAGTCTACTGGAGCTTCACAATCGCCGGTACGAACCCGCATTACAGCACTGCCGACTACGGCGTTCACTGTCGCTTCTTGCGGCGCCAACACAGTCAAAGCCGGATATCCGGCAACCCAGGGCCCGGAGTCATCTGCGGCGCAGGGTGACGCTGATTCGCGGATGGCGGCACGCAACAAAAACTGCGCGTAGGCCGCGCGCTGTTGCAGGTCCTGTTCAGCATTCTGCATCGCCTGCAGGCGCATGCCGGTGGTGAAGAGTTGCATCAGGACGGCGCTGAGACCGGCGCCCAGCGCCAAGGCGATCAGCAGCTCCATCAGCGTCATGCCCTGACTGGCAGATAAATGTAATTTCATCACAGCACCACAATGCCGCTGCTGACCGGCGATGAAGCGGGGCCGTGGCCATGAATGCTGCCCTGCCAGTGCACTCGCACCCGGTAAGGTCGGGCAGCCGGGGGGAAAGCGGGCAATGCCACAGGCTCGATCGTGCCGTATCCACCGGGCAGCCGTTCCGCCAGCCGTTGCTGCCAGCGCGCCAGATCATGCTCCGCGAGCTCCGCAGCTGAACAAGCCGTCAACGTCTCGCAGTAATCGTGGACGTGACCATCTGCTCCCGTTGCCAGAGCCACCTGGTACCCTGACGGATTGGCCTTGATGCGCTCAAGTATATCGTTCAGCAACCATTCTGCCTGTAACAGATGGCCGCTGTTCAGTGTCACACCGACAGCCAGTGTCTGCATATTCAACACCGCCACAATACCTGTTGCCAGAATAAAACTGCATATCAGCACTTCCAGCAGGGCGATGCCCCGGGCGAAGCCTGCTCTGCGTGCTGCATGAATTTTCATGACCTGTCTCTTTACTGCTAACCGCTAACCACTGAGCACTGACCGCTAACCTACTGACCACTGACAGCTGACCGCTTTTCCTGATTCCGGAACGCTCTTTTTTGAGTATAGTCGTCTGACACACCGCTCGCACAACCAACACCGCTTTTGCATTCAACAGGTTTTTCCCTATAATCCGCGCTCCACTCCTTCGGCGCCCAGGCGTCATGCGGACCCACCATGGAATATGATCCGTTTTTACTTGCCCTGCTGGCGTTTTTGGGCCTCATCGCGGGCTGGATAAACACCCTGGCGGGTGGCGGTTCAAACCTGACGCTGCCCATGCTGATGGTGCTGGGTCTGCCGCCCGATGTTGCCAATGGTACAAACCGGGTCGGCGTCATTCTGCAAGGTGTGGTGGCGGTCAAAGGCTTTCATCACTACGGCAAGCTGGATACACCCTCCATCTGGTCCATTCTGGTGCCAAGCATGATCGGTGGCGTCATCGGTGCACTGACGGCCGCGCTGATGCCCAATGTGGCACTGAAGCCCCTGCTGCTCGGCACCGTGCTGACCATGTCAGCGATCATTTTGCTGCGCCCGGGTTTTATCGCACCGCCACCCGGCACACCGGTTAAATCTGTCAGGGACAGCCGCGTAGCCTGGTGGGGGCTTTTTGTAGCCGGCGTTTACGGCGGGTTTGTACAGGCAGGGGTGGGTTTCATTTTACTCGCGGCGCTCGCCGGTGGCCTGCGTTACGACCTGGTGCGCGCCAATGCGTTGAAGATGGTCTGCACACTGGCATTTACCGCTCTGTCTTTGCTTATTTTCATCTGGTTTGACCAGGTGGCCTGGGTGCCTGGTCTGATTCTGGCATTGGGCACCATGCTGGGCAGTTTTCTCAGCGTGCGGTTTGCCATCAGTGTGCAGCAGAGCACCATCAAATGGTTCCTGTTTGCCATGACGCTGGTGTCCTGTGTCGCCGCCATCCTGTTCTGATGTCCGGAAATAGTGATATCCGCACTGACAACTGATCAGTCAGCCACCCTGATATTGTCAAACAGCAGGATAATGGCCGCACCGCCCATATGACTGCTGTCAATACGGACACTGGCGCCATAGCTGGCAGCGATGTCCACGACAACGGCCAGACCGATGCCCTGCCCTTGTGCCAGCGTGTCAAGTCGCACACCGCGCTGCAGCACACGTTCCCGATCGGCAACGGTAATGCCCGGGCCGTTGTCGTCGACCTGCAGGCGCATACGCGGCGGTGCGGCTGACACAAGCTCAGCCGTCACCGAGACCTTGCCATTGCCATACTTACAGGCGTTGTCCAGCAGATTGCCCAGCATCTCCAGAAGATCCCGCTCGTCGCCCAGGAAATAGAGCGCAGGATCGATATTCATGGTGATTTTCACCGCATCGGCAACATAAACTTTTTCCAGGGCGCGACCGACCCTGGCCACAACGTCAGCGACCTTAACCTGTCGGGCCAGCGTATTGCCATTGCCCGCACTGACGGCACGCTGCAGCTGATAGGTAACGATCTGATTCATGCGATCAAGCTGCTCTTGCATGAGCGAGCTCTGCCGGGAGTCGTTGCCAGCGCTGCCGAGCTCACCCTGCAGCACCGCCAGTGGCGTCTTGAGGCTGTGCGCCAGATCAGCCAGTGTCGTGCGGTAACGCGCCTGCTGCTTGCGTTCGGACTGAATCAGCAGATTGAGGTTTTGTGTGACAGCACTCAGCTCCCTGGGGTAGGAGGTATCAAGTGCCTCACTTTGTCCGGCTTCAATCTGCTGCAGATCTCTTGCCAACCTGCGCAACGGTGCCAGGCCCCAGCGCAGCAACAGTAATTGCAACACCAGCAACAGAGCCGCCAGACCACCCAACCAGGACCACAGGCTGTTTCTGAAACCGGCAGCTTCCGCCGCAAAAGTATCAGTCGTTTCCAGCACTGAGAACAGAATCGGCGAGCGGAGGTTCTCCCAGGTGACCGCGTAACTGGATACAAAAAACTCTGTACCTGTTACCGGCTGTAAACGGCCAAAGCGGGTTTCACCGATGGCCAGATCATGCTCCAGACCCAGTGTCTCGAAATCAACATCCAGCGCCGACGCCGTGCGCAGCAATTCACCTTCGCTGGCGCTACTGATAAAGCCGTACAGATTTGAATTCAACTGAGAGAAGCGCGGCTCACGCAGGTTTTCGCTGAAATAGAAATCCCCACCAGCCTCATCGACAGCCGCCAGCAGCACATAGATCTGTACCTGCAGCTGCTCCGCCATGCCGGCCTCAAGGCTGTTTCGGAATGCCCGATCGAGTACAACGCCAGTCAGCCCCAGAAATACCGCCAACAGGACACTGACCCCGAACAGCAACCGGTTCTGCAGCGAGTACCCAGTTATTCGGGGGGGCGCCACGTCAGTCCATTACCCGCATGCGATAACCCTGGCCGCGCACGGTTTCAATGGGCGACAGCGTCTGTTCAGGATCCAGCTTTTGTCGCAGACGTCGCACAAAAACCTCCAGAACATTGCTGTCCCGGTCATAGTCCTGCGCATAAAGGTGTTCGGTCAACTCGGCCTTGGAAATCACCTGGTCCGGATGCAGCATCAGGTATTCCAGTGTTTTGTACTCGTAGGCGGTGAGCTCGACGCCCACACCATTAACACTGACGCGTTTGGCAGACGTGTCCAGTTGCACCGGTCCACTGACAATGGCCGGGCTGGCAAAGCCGGCTGCCCGGCGCAATAGTGCATTCAACCGCGCCTGAATTTCCTCAAGACGGAATGGCTTGACCACATAATCATCGGCGCCGGCGTCCAGGCCCGCCACTTTGTCCTGCCAGTCGCCACGCGCTGTCAGAACCAACACTGGGTAGCGTTTGCCGGCTGCGCGCAGCCTGGTAATGACACTGATACCATCCAGTTGCGGCAGCCCCAAATCGATGATGGCTGCGTCATAGTCATACTCGGTCGCCTGATACAGACCGGTGACACCGTCAGCAGCGTCATCAACGACGTAACCGGCTTGCTCCAGCCCGATTTTCAGTTGCTGCCGCAGCAGGCTTTCATCTTCAACGACCAACAACCGCATGCTCTACTCCCTGCTCAGCTCACCTGTGGCCTGATCTACAAATACTGTGTAGATATTACCTTCGTTATCAAGCCGGACCCGATAACGCAGGCGCCCGTTTTGTCGCACTTCGTTGATACTGATAACTGTACCCGGGAAATTGGCGCGAACCCGTTCCAGCGCCTGCTCCTGATTGACCGGGCCGACCTGTTCTGCGTCCTGCCCGGTCTGACCCTGCGGTTGTGCCACAGCCAGCATGGGCGTACCGATCAGCAGTACAGCCATCAACAGAGCCGAAGCACCCCACTGCAGACTACGCCAACGGCCGAGTTGATACTGCTGTTTGCGAACTGGCTGTTTCATATGACCCCACTGAAAATGACTGGTATTGACCGTAATCCCGGCGCCGAGAGCCCGGCAGCCAACCCACCCTCGGGGTTTTCAACGCACCGGTTCAACCTGCACACGCAAGCGGATACGTTCACCCGGATCGTCATCCATGCGTACCGAAAAGTCTTCACCATTGTAACGGTATCTGACCTGATAACCCATCAGGCGCTCTTCGTCGTAGTACTCATCGACAACTTCGCAATGCTGCACGGTTTGATAACGGGCGGGCTCATGACGACTGTTGGCAGCCACTATATCACGCCCGACAGAGTGCCCCAACACGGCCCCGACCACTGTGCCGACTTTGCGACTGGAGCTGTTGTTGCCCACGGCATTGCCGATCGCGCCGCCGACAATGGCGCTGATCAGCGCCGGCGTGCGACTGTCGGACCGATGCCGGTCCTTTACCCTTACCTGTTCCTGCCAGCACTCTTCCCGGGGTGCAGACACGGTGACGGACTGATATATTGGCCGCGACTCCAGCACGTCAGCATAGACATACTGTGTCTGCGCCGCGGCCGATGACGACAACCACAAAGCGCCGAGACTCAGGCTCAGCACACTGACGGACTTAAACGTCCTGGTTAGGGACTTGTTCATATCACACCTCGCTATTGTTATGGGTCGGTATCAGAGTAAGGCGCAACAGCTGAATCCAGACTTAACGGCATGACAATTCGTCCCGGGAGTTGCGTAATGCGCCACAAGCAGGCAATCAATGGGACATAGACTATTGATTTAGCGGGAGATACAGGTACAATCCGGGCTGCTTTACATAACAAAAATTAAAATTCACCCGGCCCTTCCGTTCCGGCCTACGCAACAGCAAGAGACAACACATGTTCCGCAAAACCCTTGTTACCGCCATTCTGATTACTCTGATCAATATTCCCGTTGTTTTTTTCCTGAACCCCCTGACCAACAACCCGGCTTTTTTCATTGGCATTATTTTCCTGTCCTGCCTGGCCGCCGCAGCCCTGGCCCAATTGGGAACCCAGCCGGCCCAAAAACGCAAATCCTCGCCACGTCGGCGTGCCGCCAACAAAGGCAGCCAGCGCGGCAATAGCAGTGCCGGCGATGCCGCGCGCGAACTGGGTAATGTCAAATGGTTCAACGCCAGCAAAGGTTTCGGCTTTATCACCCGCGATAGCGGTGATGACGTGTTCGTGCATTTCCGCTCGATTCGCGGCGAAGGGCACCGGGTACTGAAGGACGGCCAGCGCGTGGAGTTCAGTGTCAGTCAGGGTGACAAAGGTCTGCAGGCTGACGACGTGTCCGCCGTTCAGGGCTGAACGGCAGTAAAAGTGCCTGCGGCGGCGAACCTGTGCTCACCCGGGACTGCCAATCAGTAGTGCGGCGGCCTGTCATCGTCGGCGCTTCCCTGTGCCATCCGCTCCGACTGCGCTTCCATCAGCTCGGCAAGTTTTTCGCGATGCACGGCCAGTTCGCGAGTCAGGGTTTCTATCTGCTGCTGCTGCCGCGTCACTACATCGTTGAGCGCCTGAATACTGTCCTCCTGAAAGGCGAATCGGGTTTGCAGATCGACCAGCTTTGCTTCTGTAGACATAATCCACCCCCTTCAATAACGGTTGACACCGCTGCCTCGCACAGTGGGTTATCATGATAACGCGAGCCATGCTGCCATCCAACCGGTTTCGCACAGCCGCGGGGCCAGGTTACTGGCAGGCACTTTTTATTATTTGGCCAGTCATGTAATAATCAAGGGCAACAAACTGTCTTATTCACTGTGACATGCGGCGTTATCGGTGTCCCGTCCGGTTGCAACCCCGCTCACTCATCAGCGATTTCAGTAAAATCAGGAGGCTATACGTCTTGACCGATCAATATTCATCACCAACCCCGCCAGCGGCATCAAACTCTGCTGACTGGGATCGTGCGCCCATAAACTGGACCAATATGATCCTGTTTACGCTGACGCCGTTGTTCGCGCTCACCCTGGTTCCATGGTATGGCTTTACCTACGGGTACAGCGCCTATGACTGGATGGTTTTCATCCTGATGATGGGTTTTTGCGGCATTTCCATTACCGCCGGCTACCATCGGCTGTGGTCGCACAAGGCCTACAAGGCTCATCCGGTGCTGCGTTTCCTGTTCGCACTTGGCGGCGCCTGTGCGCTGCAGAATGACGTTTTTAACTGGGCTTCCGACCATCGACGCCATCATGCCTTCGTTGATAACAATGACAAGGATCCCTACTCTGCCGGCCGGGGTTTCTGGTTTTCCCATATCGGCTGGATACTGCGCCATTATCCGAGCAGCTCGCAGGATTTCTCCAACATCAAGGACCTGCAAAAAGACCCCATTCTGCAGTGGCAACATAAACATTACCTGGCGCTGGTTCTGTTCATGAACATCGCAGTCCCCGCATTCCTGGGTTATCTGGGCGGCAACATTATCGCCGGCATTCTGCTCGGCGGCCTGCTAAGGCTGGTGTTAAGCCAACACGTGACCTACCTGATCAATTCGCTGGCCCACATGTGGGGCAAACAGACATTCAGTGAAAAAAGCTCTGCCCGTGACAACCCTGTGATCGCACTGCTGACTTACGGTGAGGGCTACCACAACTACCATCACACTTTTCAGTGGGACTACCGTAACGGCATCCGCTGGTGGCACTACGATCCCACCAAATGGCTGATCCGCAGTTGCGAATGGGTCGGTCTGACCAGCGACCTGAAACGCGTCTCTCCGCTGAGCATCGAGACCGCGCGTCTTGAAATGCAGTATCGCAAGGCGACTGAGCGCTGTGACCGACTGAAAAACGCAGACACGTTACGTGCCCGCCTGGAAGAGGAATACGAACAACTGAAACACACGCTTGACCTGTGGGCCCAGCACCGGCAGCAGTGGTACGCCGCGAAGTCCATGCAGATCCATGATCAGCTTCACGAGAAATGGGAAAAAAATGCCCTGCGTGACAGCTATCGGGAAGTGCGCTATCAATTGAAGATACGGCGCCAGCGTTGGCGTGAGCTGGTGCAAAGCTTCTCCGAGATACCGCAGGTGACAGCGTGACAGTCACAACCCGCTCGCCCTGCCGATCCCTGCTGGTGGGCAGTGTAATGGCACTGACCATGCTGATCTGCCTACCGGTTGCTGCGGTTGAAGTAGGCCAGCCGGCACCGGACTTTACCCTGCCCGGCGTGCGCGCCTCTGACAGCACGGTGCAACTCAGCGAACTGCAGGGCAAGGTCGTTTACGTTGATTTCTGGGCGTCCTGGTGTCTGCCATGCCTGCGCTCTCTGCCGCAGATTAACGGCCTGTACGAACAATACCGCGATCAGGGCTTTGAAGTGGTCGCCATCACCATTGACGACCCTGTGGAAGATGCCACAGAATTTCTGGCGGACCTGGAAATACCGCTGGCCTATTCCGTCGTGCTGGATGCCACCGCGGATGTCATGGACCAATACCGCGTTGTTGGCATGCCCACATCTTTTCTCATAGACCGTGACGGTGTGATACGCAAGGTTCACAAGGGTTTTCGCGAGGGCGACACCGAACTGCTCGAGCAGGCGCTGGTGCCGCTGCTCGCCGAATAAAATTGGCCCCACAGCAGCTCAGGGGAACAAGCGCAGCAAGGGTTCATCCAGTGCCGACATCTGCTCGCGCAGCTCCAGCACGTGCTCTGCCCAATAGCGCTCGGTGTTAAACCACGGAAAGCTGTGCGGAAACGCCGGATCCTGCCAGCGTCGGGCCAGCCACGCGCTGTAGTGCATAATTCTCAAGGTTCGCAGCGGTTCGATCAATGCCAGCTCACGCGCGTCAAAGTCGTAGAACTCCTCATACCCTTCGATAATTTCCAGCAGCTGGCCTTGCTGCTGGTCGCGGTCACCCGCCAGCATCATCCACAGGTCCTGAATCGCCGGCCCGCTCATGGCGTCGTCGAAATCCACAAAATGCGGCCGTTCCTCGCGCCACAGAATATTGCCGGGATGACAGTCGCCGTGCAGCCTCAAGGTGCGGCACTTCTGTGTTTGCGCAAACACCGGCAACAGTTTGTCAATCAGGTCGCGGCTCAGGCTCTCATAGGCGGGTAGCAGCGACGAGGGGATAAAATCATTGCCCAGCAGGAACTCGCGACTGGCAATGGCAAAGCGCTCAGTGGTCAACGTGACGCGATGCTGAAACTGGCGCTGGGCTCCGGCCAGATGCACACGCCCCAGAAAACGCCCCATTACCAGCAGGTTGTCGGGATTGTCGAGCTCTGGCGCCCTGCCCGCCAGCCGAGGGAACAACGCAAAGCGGAAATTCTGCTCGCCAACAGCAAAGTTGTGCAGGGTCTGCTCTGGCAGCCCGTCACCGGGACTGATGCACATGGGAGGCACCACCGGTATATCGAGGTCCGCCAGTTCCTGGGCAAAACTGTGCTCCTCCAGTATCTGTTCGTTGCTCCAGCGCTCGGGCCGATAGAATTTGGCAACCACATAGTCGCCTGATGCCAGGCCGATCTGGTAGACCCGATTCTCGTAGCTGTTGAGCCCAAACACACGCGCCGTGGTTTCCAGTCCCAGGCTTTCCACCGCGTCCAGCACCTGATCAGGCCCCAGGAGCTCATAGGGATGCGTCAGTGAGGATGATGGCAAGGGCGTATCGTGCATGGGTATGGCCTGTAGATCGAGTTTGGCGCGAGTATACTGTAAAATACCCCCTGTAAGCCGAAAACTTCAATCCGTCCCTATCTCAGCGAGAAGCCTCCGCGAGCAATTGATTGTGCAGCGAGAGTCAGTAAGGAGTTATTCTTGAGCACCAACGACGTACAGGCCCATCTTCAGAATCTGTCAGACCGGTATCAACAAATTCAGGCGAAAAAACTCAACCTGGACCTGACCCGTGGCAAACCTGCCACTGCCCAGCTTGCCCTGAGTGATGCGCTCGATGGCATTTTGCAAGGCAATTATATCTGCGCCGATGGCAGCGATGCCCGCAACTATGGCGGCGCGCTGGGTATCCCGGAAGCGCGCGCATTCGCGGCAGCATATCTGGGCGCCAGGCCTTCCCAGGTACTGGTAGGCGGCAACAGCTCCTTGCAGTTGATGTACCAGGTGGTCACCAATGCTTACTTCCATGGCATCAGTGCCAACGCCACATCCTGGCGAGACGAAGCCGGCAGCAGTGGACAAATCAAATTCCTGTGCCCGGCGCCGGGTTATGACCGCCATTTCAGCATCTGTGAAACACTGGGCATCGAGATGATTCCGGTCACCATGGATGACAACGGCCCGGACATGGACCAGGTAGAGTCACTGCTGCGTGCCGACCCGTTGATCAAGGGCATCTGGTGTGTGCCCAAATATGCCAACCCCAATGGCGTGGTGTATTCCGACGAGGTTGTAGAGCGGTTCGCGCAACTGGGCAAAATCGCCGGCGCCAACTTCCGCATCATCTGGGACAACGCTTACGCGGAACATCATCTGGTGGAAAACCCGCCCGAGCTGGCCAACCTGCTGGCACTTAGCGAGCAATATGGCACACTGGACAATGCCGTGGTGATAGGTTCAACATCCAAAATTACCTTTGCCGGTGCCGGTATTTCCTTCATGGCCAGCTCAGAGGCCAATATCGCCGGCTTTGTTGATCTGCTGGGCATCGCCACCATTGGTCCGGACAAAGTCAATCAGCTACGTCATATGCGCTTTCTGAAAGACATGCCGACCCTGCGCCAGCTGATGCAGGCGCACCGTGATATACTGCAGCCCAAGTTTGAACTGGTGCTCAAACACCTGGAAGACGGCCTGGCGGGCAAGATGCATAACGATCAGCCGCTGGGGACCTGGACCCGCCCTGCTGGCGGCTACTTCATTCTGTTCGACACCCAGCCCGGGCTGGCAGACAAGGTCGTCAAGCTGTGTGCAGGCGCCGGCGTCAAGTTGACCCCGGCCGGCTCGACCTGGCCCTACAAAAAAGACCCGGCCAACACCAACATCCGACTGGCCCCATCGTTTCCCGGCCTGAGTGAAATCGACGAGGCCATGCAGGTGTTCGTTTTGTGCGTTGAGCTCGCCACGCTGGAGCAGTAAACCACACTGCGGACGGATCGGGAGCACCGGCGATGTTATCGGCGGCGCTCCCGTATCACCACGCTGTTGCGCTCAACACGGCGATAATTGGAATGTTTGCGCGCATCCTTGTTGACATATATCACTTCCCGGCGATCACGCGACCAGCTACCTCGAGACGGGGCATGGTCTCCATAGAAGCGGTCCTGATAGACACGTTCAAAGCCGCCGTAATGGCGCCTGTTGTCATATCTGTCGTGTTTCCTGTAATCGTCTTTGTATTTGCGCCCATGATAGCCGTAGGCTTTGCCGTACGGCGCACGACCATAGGCTTTATGGCCATATCGGTGGCCATGGGCGTCATAACGATATGAGGTCGTAATCACCCTAGTGGTGTGCGAAGGGCCAACATACACGGACACAGGGCCGCTATGATAGGTCAGCACAGGTGCTGAATAATGCGTTTCGCGAACCACCACCCGGCGGTCATGATCAGCGAATACGTGGCCTGCACCAAGCGCCGCGACCAGCGTGGCTGCAATTATCAGGGGCTTCTTCATGCTCATGAGCTGTTCCTCCACAATACAAATGTCTCAGTATTGTTTATAGAACACTCCCCCTGAACCCAAACTTAACAACAGGAACCAGGAAATGTGCGGAAACGCTCCCGAGGAAGCCAGTGCGAGGCAAGAACAGGCTCAAAAAGCGCAGTTTACAAGACGTAAATGAGCATTTTTGAGCCTGTTCTTAACGAAGCAATGGCTTTCTCGGGAGCGTTTCAGGTGTCGCTGAGGTTTCTGGTGCCAAACCCGGGGACGGGAAAGGGCATGATATTATCGCCACTGGAGATTTTTGCCACGCCGGTCTTTTCGACTTCATCAATGCGCAGGATCGCCTGCAGCGGAATAAAGCTGCGCTTGACGTCCTGAAACTCCATTTTAAGTTTCTCTTCGCTGGGATCGACGACCATCTGGCTGCGCTCGTCAAACAGGAACTCTTCCACCTCAATGAAGCCATACAGCTCACTTTGATAAACCTGACGGGCAAAGACTTCGTAGACTTTGCCTTTGTTGAGGAAGGTAATGCGGTAGATTTCCTGGCGAATGGCCATGCTGCTGGGTACTCTTTTGCGTCTTTGCGTCGTGTGGGTAGTTAACCGTTTGCGCTTGCGGCGATCAATGACCTGCCATTGTAGCTCAAACCCACCCTTCAGATACAGCATCCCGGCCGATTTGCTGCTATAATCCGCGGCTTTTCGACGTTTTTCGGATTAGATATGAACCCTGTTGATCAGACCGCACCGCGGAAAAAAGTCTATATCAAGACTCATGGCTGCCAGATGAATGAGTATGATTCATCACGCATGCTGGATCTGCTGCGTGAATCCCAGCAGGCCGATCTGGTTGATACGCCGGAAGAGGCTGATATTCTGCTGCTCAATACCTGTTCGATCCGGGAAAAAGCCCAGGAGAAGGTCTTTCATCAATTGGGCCGCTGGCGGGCGCTGAAAGAAGCAAGGCCGGGCGTCAAGATCGCCGTCGGGGGCTGCGTCGCCAGCCAGGAAGGCGCGGCCATTGGTAAACGCGCGCCGTATGTCGATGTCGTGTTCGGCCCGCAGACCCTGCACAAACTGCCCGAGATGCTCAACGCCTCGGGCGGCAAAGGCCCGGTGGTCGACATCAGCTTCCCGGAAATCGAGAAATTTGACCGGTTGCCCGAGCCCAAGGCTTCAGGCTGCGAGGCATTCCTGACCATCATGGAAGGCTGCAGCAAATACTGCTCTTTCTGCGTGGTGCCCTATACCCGTGGTGAAGAAGTCAGTCGCCCGCTGGATGATGTGCTTGCCGAAGCCGTTCACCTGGCCGGCCAGGGCGTGCGCGAAATCAACCTGCTGGGGCAGAATGTCAATGCCTACCGCGGCCTCAGCCATGACGGCGAAATCGTCAATATGGCGACTTTGGTGCAATACATTGCTGCCATTGAGGGCATCGACCGTATCCGGTTCACAACCTCGCATCCTGTCGAGTTCAATACCCCGCTGATCGAGATGTACCGTCAGGTGCCCGAACTGGTAAGCCATCTGCACCTGCCCGTACAAAGCGGCTCTGACCGGATTCTGGCCGCCATGAAGCGAGGCCATACGGTGCTCGAGTACAAATCCATCATCCGTAAACTGAAGGCGATTCGGCCGAATATCAGCATGTCATCGGATTTCATCATTGGTTTCCCCGGCGAGACCCAGAAAGACTTCGAAGACACCATGAACCTGATTATTGATGTGGGTTATGATCACTCATTCAGCTTCATTTACAGCCCACGACCCGGTACACCGGCCGCCGATCTGCCGGACCACACCAGCGAACAGGAAAAGAAACACCGGCTGGCAGTCCTGCAGCTGTCTCTTATACACATCTGACGCTGCCGACGATCTACTCTGTGTAGA
>CAJXPR010000058.1 GCA_913058135.1 uncultured Gammaproteobacteria bacterium | reverse complement strand
CGAGATTTCTGCCTGTCTCGTGGGCTCGGAGATGTGTATAAGAGACAGATGTCAGCGCGTCCGATGCCGTTGGCACCACCGACCTTGTTAAGATGGGCCAGTACTGTTGCCGGTGACATCTTTTCACCGTCGACGGCGACGATATCGCCTTTTTCGTAGGTCAATTCAATATAGGTGGGTTTGTCCGGGGCCGCCTCCGGCGACACCGACCACAACCACATGTCCTCCTCCGGTTCCGCTCCCGGATTTTCCAGAATGTCCCCTTCATAGGAAATATGCAGCAGGTTTGCATCCATGGAGTAAGGTGACTTGGTGCCACGCTTCTTTTCTACCTGGATGTTGTGCTGCTCGCAATATGCCAGCAGCTTGTCGCGCGAGTTCAGATCCCATTCGCGCCACGGCGCAATCACCCGGATGCCCGGCTTAAGCGCGTAAGCGCCAAGTTCGAAACGAACCTGGTCGTTCCCCTTGCCGGTAGCACCATGAGAAATGGCATCGGCGCCGGTCTCATTGGCGATCTCCACCAGCCGCTTGGCAATCAGAGGGCGCGCAATGGAGGTTCCCAGCAGGTACTCGCCTTCATACAGGGCATTGGCACGGAACATCGGATTGACAAAGTCGCGCACGAACTCTTCGCGCAGGTCTTCGATATAGATTTCCTTGATGCCCATGGCCTTGGCTTTGGCGCGGGCCGGCTCCAGCTCCTCGCCCTGCCCCAGATCAGCGGTAAAGGTGACCACTTCACACTGGTAAGTCTCCATCAGCCATTTGGCAATCACTGATGTATCCAGGCCACCGGAATAGGCCAGCACGACTTTATTGATGCCCGACATGTTTGCTCCTGTCTGCGAGTCTGTAAAAAGGCGGTTATTGTACTCGTTCCGCCCTGCAAATTCGACAGGCATCAATCAGTCGCGCAGCAGCCTCACCGTCACCCGGCGGTTGCGGTCACGGTCGGCAGCCGAGCGTTCATCTTCAACAATGCGGAACTGGGGTGCGGAGCCAAAAAAACGGGTAGTCAGCATATCCTCATTGATGCCCTGCTCAACCAGGTACTGATGGACGGCAAACGCTCTGACTCTGGACAGCTCGAAGTTTTCCCGCGGATTGCCGGCACCGTCGGTGAACCCGTTAATTTCAAAGCCGGTCACCCGGGGGTCGGCCATGGTATAGGTGACGATGTCATCCAGTTGCGCCTTCATGGCATCGCTAAGTTCTTGCTGATTGGGCTGCCAGAATACGGTACTGCGTTCTATCTGGCTGAAATTGACGGGCAGCAGTGAGGCCGTGCACGCATGATATTCCGCGTAGGCACCACCAAAGTGCACCGGAGATAAGCCGACATGTACCGACTCCTGATCGTTGAACCAGGCCCTGCGCATCAATGTAGGCACCATGCCGCGCTGCAGTTCAGCCAGCAACAGACGGCTAAGTGGTGCGTCCAGCGATACCGGCTGCTTGCTGACGCTGACATCCACATAGCCCAGGTCGCGTACGCCGAGTTCCTGACGCCAAACCGGCGGCTGCGAGGTCAGCAGGGCTCTGCCAGCCTGCATGGGCGAGTCGGGGGTTCGCAGGTAAAACCTTAGTGACTCACCTGCCTGATGGTAGAACACCGCCTCGCCAAGACCTGGCACCTGCTGCGACAACAGGCATTCAAAGACAGACGAATCTGTGTGCCAGCCGGCCACGTCGATGTCTGCATAGTACGACGATACCGAACCGGCACCTGCCTGCGGCGTCGCCAACGTCACAGAGAGCATCAAGAGCCAAGATAAGGTAAACTTACATCGCGTTTTCATTCTCTGACTTTGAATTCCATCGTTTACTGAGTGAGTGTTGGAAGCTTAATGGCTGTCGTACTCAATGATCGGCCGTTTGCCCACAAACTTTACCAGCCCGATGAGAGCTCACATGATATCCACCGACACACAAAATTATCAGCAGCAGCCAAACTAACCAGAACAGGTAAACCCGCCCCATGACTGTACAAACCCTGACCCTGACCCGGCCCGATGACTGGCACCTGCATCTGCGAGACGGCAAGGTCCTGAGCCAGCTGGTCGCGCACACGGCCAGTACCTTTCGCCGCGCCATCGTCATGCCTAATCTGAAACCGCCGGTGACGACCACTCGGGCGGCACTGGCCTATCGCCAGCGAATTGTCGATGCCCTGCCCGCCGGGATCGATTTCGAGCCCCTGATGACCCTGTATCTGACTGACACCCTGTCGTCCGACGAGATCCGCCAGGCGCACCAATCCGGTTTCATTCAGGCGGTAAAATACTATCCGGCCGGCGCAACGACCAATTCGGACAGCGGGGTCACGGCCATCGAAAATGTCTACCCGGCACTGGAAACCATGGCCGACCTGGGTATGCCGCTGCTTATGCATGGCGAAGTAACCGACAGCGACATCGACATTTTTGACCGGGAAAAGGCCTTTATCGATCAGACCCTGCTGCCGCTTTGTGCCCGATTCCCGACGCTCAAGATCGTGCTGGAACATATCACGACTGCCGATGCTGCCACGTTTGTTCGCGAAGCCGGCGACAATATTGCCGCCACCATTACCCCGCAACACCTGCTGTATAACCGTAATCACCTGCTGGTGGGAGGCGTACGGCCTCACCTGTACTGCCTGCCGGTACTGAAACGCAATATCCATCAGCACGCGCTTATCGCCGCCGCCACCAGTGGCAACAAAAAATTCTTTTTGGGCACCGATTCGGCACCACATGCGCGCCCTGACAAGGAAACCGCCTGCGGCTGTGCCGGCTGTTTCAGCGCCCATGCTGCCCTGGAGCTTTACGCTGAAGCTTTCGATCAGGCCGGCGCACTTGACAGGCTGGAAGCATTTGCCTCGTTTTACGGACCGGACTTTTATGGCTTGCCACGCAATACCGACACAGTCACATTGCACCGCGAAAGCTGGACCGTGCCTGCGCAATATCCGCTGGACGACAGCACACTGGTGCCTTTGCGCGCCGGTGAACAAATTCACTGGCGGATCAAAGGGGTCACTGCCTGATGTACGATTATGATGAAGACGATGGCGCAGAAAGCCTGTTGGCCTCACGCTTTCGCGGTTACCTGCCAGTAGTTGTAGACATTGAATGTGGAGGTTTTAATGCCAAAACCGATGCCATTCTGGAAATCGCCGCCGTCATCCTGGGCATGGATGAAAAATCCACTCTGGATGTGGAGCAGACCTACTTCCATCGCGTGATCCCGTTTGAAGGTTCCAACATCGAGGACGCAGCACTGAAATTTACCGGCATCGATCCCTGGCACCCGCTGCGCGTGGCGCGAGGGGAACGGGATGTATTTCAGGACCTGTTCAAGGTCATCCGCTCAGCAATGAAGGCCAATGGTTGCAAACGCGCGATACTGGTAGCGCACAATGCCCATTTTGATCATGGGTTTATTAACGCTGCGGTGGCCCGGCATGACCTGAAGCGCAACCCGTTCCATCCCTTCTCCAGCTTCGACACGGCCACACTCAGCGGCCTGGCTTACGGACAGACTGTCCTGGCCAGAGCCTGCGAGGTGGCAGGCATAACCTTTGACGGCAATGAGGCACATTCAGCGAAATACGACGCGGAAAAAACCGCCCAGCTGTTCTGCGGCATCGTTAATAAATGGCAGAAACTCGGCGGCTGGCCCCTGCGTTAAATCAGCGATTACTCTGCCGGCGCCTCTCCGGCGGCGTCGATCAGGGGTTTCAGTTCGCCCTTCTGATGCAGGTCGGTGATGATGTCACAGCCACCGACCAGCTCACCGTCTACCCACAGTTGCGGAAAAGTCGGCCAGTTGGCAATTATCGGCAATGTCGAGCGTATTTCCGGGTTGGCCAGGATGTCAACATAGGCAAAGCGCTTGCCACAACCCATCAGACACTGCACCACCTGTGCAGAAAAGCCGCACTGGGGCTGATCCGGCGAACCTTTCATATAAAGGAGAATGCTGTTGGCGCTGATCTGATCGCGAATGGTCTGTTCAATGCTTGACTGCTCATTACTCATAGTAGCGTTACCTGTGCTGTGCTAAAAGTGCCATGGAATGTCAGGACCCCGGTTGCTGAGGGATATCAGGGTCCTGTGTTAAACGATGGCATATTCTACATGATTAATGCCTGTTATCCGATAATTGCCCGCATCCTGCAAAGTAATATAAGATAGGGCGCTTGGTCAGAGGGTAGCAGACGCTGCCCTTTTTTAATTCCCGCTGAGCTCAATGCAGACTTGGCCCGTCGCCCGGAAACCCGTACCGATATGGCAACACGACATTTTTTGACCTTGCTGGATCTCAGCCCGGTCGAACTACGCGATATTATTCATCGCGCTATTGCACTCAAGAAGAGCCCTTCGCTACGCGAAGAAACCCTCAAAAACAAAACCCTGGCGATGATATTCGAGAAATCGTCCACACGCACTCGGGTGTCATTTGAAGTCGCCATGAATCAGCTCGGCGGCCGTGCACTGTTTCTGTCCCCTTCCGATACCCAACTGGGTCGCGGTGAGAGTGTTGAGGACAGTGCTAAAGTTCTGTCGCGTATGGTCGATGTCATCACTATTCGGACTTTTGAGCATGAGAAACTCGAGCTGTTTGCCCGTCACAGCAGCGTGCCGGTCATCAATTCTTTAACAGATGACTTTCACCCTTGCCAGTTACTGGCTGATATACAGACGTTTTTCGAACATCGGGGTGACATATCAGGCCACACGGTTGCGTGGGTCGGTGACGGTCACAACATGTGCCAGTCATACATCAACGCTGCCCGTCAGTTCGATTTCGAGCTGGTCATTGCCTGCCCTGAAGGCTTTGATCCGGACGAGCACATGCTACAGGCAAACAAAGACCGGGTACGGGTGGTGCGGGATCCCGCAACTGCCGTGGCCGGTGCCAGCCTGGTGGCGACGGATGTCTGGGCGTCCATGGGACAGGAAGAAGAACGCCGGTTACGTATACAGAAATTCACCGGCTATGAAGTGACTGCAGAGTTGATGTCGCGCGCCAGACCTGACGCGCTGTTCATGCACTGTCTGCCAGCTCACCGTGGTGAGGAAGTCAGCGCCGAGGTGCTGGATGCGCAGGACAGTGTGGTGTGGGACGAGGCTGAAAATCGCCTGCACGCACAGAAAGCATTACTTGAATTTTTGTGCGCAACACATTGACCAGAATACCTATTCCGGTCCATGAGTTGCGCTGAACTCACCGCCGACCGGAATACTCGGGGACAATGGGCATACAAACGCAGGGTTATCTTGTACAGGGACTGCTGATCTTCGCCTTCTTGGCCATGGTGATCCTCCCCCTGCTGTTATGGCTGGCGAGCTGGCGTCCGGCGGTTCTGGAAAGCCAGCGTCGCCGGGATCGGCTGAATGATCAGTCAATGCGAATTCTCTCCAGTGCCGTCGAACAAAGCCAGAGTGGCATCATCATTGCCGATTGCGCCGGCGTCATCGATTACGTTAATCCCCGCTACACCCAGATCACCGGCTATAGCAAGGAAGACGCGGTAGGCCGGGTTGCCGAGCTGCTGGACAATGAAGAGCTGACCGATGTCAACAACATCAGTCTGCAGGAAGCCCTGCAACTGGGTGCCAGCTGGGAAACCTTCATGGTCTCCAAGCGCCGCAGTGGTGAACATTTCTGGCAACAGGTGACCGTCTCTCCGATCCACGACGATCTGGGTGCGCTGAGTCACATCGTGCTCAATATCGAAGACATCAGCGATCGTGTGGAAACACAGGCGCAGATGGAAAAACTGGCGTTTTACGACCCGCTCACCGGACTGGAGAACCGGCGTCTGTTCCGCGACCGCCTGGAACAGGGGCTCAAACACCTGCGCCGCAGCAAAAAGTCCATGGCTTTGCTGTTTCTCGACCTCGACCAGTTCAAGCGCATCAACGATACCCTGGGCCACGACGCTGGCGACGAGCTTCTGTGTACCGTCGCCCAGCGTCTGCGCGCCTGCGTCCGCGAGGAAGACATTGTGGCAAGACTGGGCGGGGACGAATTCACCATTCTGCTGGCCAATATTACCAGTGCGGATGACGCGGGCCTGGTGGCACGCAAGATTCTCAGATCCCTGCTTGAACCCGTGACACTGAGCACCCAGGAAGTCACGGTCAGCTGCAGCATCGGGATCACGGTGGCGCCGGAAGACAGCATGAACGCAAGTGTATTGATGCGAAATGCTGACTTGGCCATGTACCGGGCCAAGGACCAGGGCCGCAACAATTTTCAGTATTTCACCGACGATATGAATATCGAGTCAGTGGCGCGCATGTCGCTGGAGAACGAGTTGCGCATTGCGGTTGCCAATGAAGATTTTGTGGTGCACTTCCAGCCACAGATTGACATGGCCAAGGGGCGCATCTGCGGCTACGAGGCCTTGGTGCGCTGGCGTCACGAACAGGTTGATGTCATTCCTCCGGACCGTTTTATACCCGTTGCCGAAGAGACCGGCCTGATCATCAGGGTCGGCGAAATCGTGCTGCGTCAGGCCTGTCTGCAACTCAAGGCGCTACAGGCGTCAGGCATCAACGACCAGACTGTTGCCGTCAATCTGTCGGCACGCCAGTTTCGTGACCGCAACCTGGTGCAGATGGTCCGTCGTGTCCTGGCCGAAACCGGCCTTGCGCCTCGGTGGCTGGAGCTTGAGATCACCGAAAGTATGCTGATGGACAATATCGACCAGGCCATCAGCATTCTCAGCGAACTCAAGGCTATCGGCGTCGCCATTGCCATCGACGATTTCGGCACCGGTTACTCATCGCTGAGTTATCTGACACAACTACCAGTCGACAAACTCAAGGTTGATCGTTCGTTTGTCTGTAATCTGCCGGATAGCCCCCGTCATACGGCCATCACCACGGCCATTATAGCCATGGCTCAGCGCCTCAATCTGCAGGTGGTCGCAGAAGGTGTTGAAACAGAGCCCCAGGCCAGTTTTCTGACTGGCCACCAGTGCCACATTCTGCAAGGCTTTCTTTTCTGCCGGCCAGTCAGCACTGCCGATCTGCCGCAGCACATGTTGCGCATGGAAAGCCGTTTCGCCTCACGCCGGGATGGCAACACAGGCATTGTCGCTCACTGACGCAGCCGGCTATTATTTCCCGCATCAATAAAGCCGGGCACTGACTGCAACCACCATATATAGTGGTTGTCATACCCTGATGCACACATCTTATCCACAAGCTATCCACATAAAAAGGGCTTGCAATCCTCTCCATGGCGCACTATCTTGTGCCTTGAATTAAAAAATCATCTATATATTGTATTTCCACGGCGCTCGCACGGGATTAATGACAACATCATGGAGAATCCGATGCAAACCAGTACCCCCAGTTATGGCAGCAGCTCTGCCAATCCCCGCTCAGGCACGCGTGCGAATGAGGATTTGCCCGCTACCGCTCCGGGTCAGCTTCGTGTCATCAAGCGCAATGGCGCCGTCGTCACCTACGACGAATCCAAGATCATTGTCGCAATTACCAAGGCCTACCTCGCGGTAGAAGGCGGCACTGCCGCAGCATCCTCACGCGTACATGAAACTGTCGGCAAGATGGCCAGCCAGATCAGCACCATATTCAAGCGCCGCATGCCCTCCGGTGGCTCCATTCACATCGAGGAAATCCAGGACCAGGTTGAACTGGCGCTGATGCGCACCGGTGAACACAAGGTGGCCCGCTCCTATGTTCTTTATCGCGCCGAGCACGCACGTGTGCGCGACCAGCAGCGTGCCCGTGAGAGCACCGAAGAATCCACCATTCAGGTGACGTTTGCTGACGGCATCCAGGGGCCGCTGGACAATGCCCGTCTGCGCACTGTCATCGACGAAGCCTGCGCAGGCCTTGAAGGCGTCTCCAGCGACGACATTTATCAGGAGACCCTGAAGAACCTCTACCCTGGCGTGAAAATGGATGATGTACGCACATCTGCCGTGATGACTGCCCGCACCATGGTCGAAAAGGACCCCAACTACTCCTACGTTACCGCCCGGCTGCTACTCGACACACTGCGATCCGAAGCGCTGAGTTTCCTGGGCGTGGCCGACGCCGCTACGCAAAGTGAAATGAATTACCGCTACCCCAGCGTGTTGCGTCCGTATATAGAAAAAGGCGTGGAACTGGATCTGCTGTCTCCGCACCTGCTCGAATACGACCTGGACGTGCTGGGTGAGGCCCTCAAGTCCGAGCGCGACACCCAGTTCACCTACCTGGGCCTGCAGACCCTGTATGACCGTTACTTTATCCACAGCAACGGTGTACGTTTTGAGTTGCCACAGATATTTTACATGCGGGTTGCCATGGGGCTGGCAAGCAATGAAACGGATCGCGAGGCGCGGGCGATCGAGTTCTACAATCTGATCTCCAGCTTTGACTACATGGTTTCGACACCGCAGCTGTTCAATTCCGGCACCCTGCGCCCACAGCTGTCATCCTGTTTCCTGACCACCGTGCCCGACGATCTGCATGGCATCTATGGTGCCATCAAGGACAATGCCATGCTGTCCAAATGGGCCGGCGGCCTGGGCAATGACTGGACCCCGGTACGGGCGCTGGGTGCGCATATCAAAGGCACCAACGGCTCATCGCAGGGTATTGTGCCCTTCCTGAAAGTGGTCAATGACACTGCCGTTGCCGTCAACCAGGGCGGCAAACGCAAGGGCGCAGTCTGCGCCTATCTGGAAACCTGGCACCTGGACATCGAAGAGTTCCTGGAGTTGCGCAAGAATACCGGCGATGACCGTCGTCGTACGCATGACATGAATACTGCCAACTGGATTCCCGACCTGTTCATGAAGCGGGTTTTCGAGGACGGTGACTGGACCCTGTTCTCCCCCAACAACGTGCCTGATCTGCACGATCTGCACGGCATGGCATTCGAACAGGCCTATGAGGAGTACGAGCGCAAGGCCGCTGCCGGCCAGGTGGAAATCTACAAGACTGTGCGCGCCAAGGACCTGTGGCGCAAGATGCTGTCCATGCTGTTTGAAACCGGGCATCCGTGGATCACCTTCAAGGACGCCTGCAATGTGCGTTCACCACAACAGCATGTCGGCACCATCCACTCCTCCAACCTGTGCACGGAGATCACCCTGAACACCAGCGAAGATGAAATCGCGGTGTGTAACCTGGGTTCGATAAACCTGGTCAACCACGTCACCGAAACTGGTCTGGATACCGACAAACTGCAGCGCACCATCAAGACTGCGGTACGCATGCTGGACAACGTTATCGATATCAACTACTACTCAGTGCCCCAGGCGGAGAATTCAAACCTGAAGCACCGCCCGGTGGGCATGGGCATCATGGGCTTTCAGGATGCACTGTATGCCCAGCGTATACCGTATGCCTCTGACGACGCAGTGACATTTGCCGATCGCTCCATGGAAGTCATCAGCTACTATGCCATCCAGGCCTCCACAGATCTGGCGGAAGAGCGTGGTCCCTACCAGACTTACAAGGGTTCACTGTGGGATCAGGGCATACTTCCTATCGACTCGCTGAAAATGCTGCAGGAAGTGCGTGGCGAAAAATACCTGGAAGTTGATATGTCGCAGACCCAGGACTGGGATAGCCTGCGTCAGCGCATCGCCCAGGTGGGCATGCGCAATTCAAACGTATTGGCCATCGCCCCGACAGCGACCATTGCCAATATTTCGGGCGTATCGCAGTCCATTGAGCCCACGTATCAGAACCTGTATGTCAAATCCAACCTGTCCGGTGAATTTACCGTGGTAAACCCTTATCTGGTGCGCGACCTGAAGGCGCTGGATCTGTGGGACAACGTTATGGTCAACGACCTGAAATACTACGATGGCAGTCTGCAGCAGATTGACCGGATCCCGCAACACATCAAGGATCTGTATGCCACTGCCTTTGAAATGGAGCCACGCTGGCTGGTTGATGCCGCCAGTCGACGCCAGAAGTGGATTGACCAGGCACAATCACTGAACCTGTACATCTCCGGCGCCAATGGTAAAAAACTGGATATTACTTACCGCATGGCCTGGCTGCGCGGTCTGAAGACAACCTACTACCTGCGCTCCCTGGCTGCCACCAGTACCGAGAAATCAACGGTATCCGGTAGCAAACTGAATGCCGTATCCAGTGGCCCGGCACCGGTGCCACAAGCCTGTTCCATTGACGACCCTGACTGCGAAGCATGTCAGTAAAAACTTATAATATCAGGGGATTACAATGATATCTTGGGATGAATTCTACGACGATCCGACTTCGCTGGACGCTGACGCATCCAGCTACGGTCGGACAGGCCCTGCCAAAAATGACGCACCCTCGTCTTCCTCATTAAGAGGACCAGATTCCGCCACCAACGGCGCCACACTGGGCTCCGCCGGCCTGGCAACCCGAACGCAAACGGACCCGTCCGCCGTAGCAGCACAAGCTGCGAAGGCGGAAGCTGCGAAGGCGGAAAAAAGCTACAGCGACGCCATCGCTGCAGCCCGGCCTGCCTATGTGGCCGAACCGTCCACCAGTCGCAACGCGTCTGAGGCAGCGGCCGAGGAAGTAAACAACAAGATCATGCAGCAGGTTGCCAGTCAGCTGGAAGATCTGGATGTTGAGGTGGCGCAGCAGGAAGTTGGCGAATGGACTGAACGGGTGACCGTTGACGACAAACGCATGATCAACTGCCGTGCCGACCTTAACCAGTTGGTACCGTTTAAATACGATTGGGCCTGGCAGAAGTATCTGGATGGTTGTGCCAACCACTGGATGCCGCAGGAAATCAACATGAATGCGGACATTGCGCTGTGGAAAAGCGCCAATGGCCTGACGGCGGACGAGAGGCTGATCGTCAAACGCAATCTGGGCTTCTTTTCTACAGCCGACTCGCTGGTTGCCAATAACCTGGTGCTGGCGCTGTATCGACTGATCACCAATCCGGAGTGCAGACAGTACATTCTGCGCCAGGCTTTTGAAGAAGCCATCCATACCCATGCCTACCAGTATTGTATTGAGTCGCTGGGCATGGACGAAGGCGAGATCTTCAACATGTACCACGAGATCCCGTCAGTGGCGAAAAAAGCTTCCTGGGGTCTGAAATATACCAAGGAGTTGAACGATCCCAACTTCACCACGGGCACGCCTGAAACTGACAAAGCGCTGCTGAAGAATCTGATCGCGTTCTATTGTTGCCTGGAAGGCATCTTCTTCTACTGTGGTTTTACCCAGATCCTGTCCATGGGTCGCCGCAACAAGATGACCGGTACTTCTGAGCAATTCCAGTACATTCTGCGCGACGAGTCCATGCACCTGAACTTCGGTATCGACATGATCAACCAGATCAAGATCGAGAACCCGCACCTGTGGGACGATGCGATGAAGCGCGAAGCAACCCAGATGATTCTGCAGGCCACCCAGCTTGAGATCGAATACGCTCGCGACACCATGCCGCGCGGCGTGCTGGGCATGAACGCGGTGATGATGGAAGAGTATCTGCAATTCATTGCCAACCGTCGTCTGGTGCAGATCGGCCTGCCGGAGCAGTTCAAGGGCGTCAAAAATCCCTTCCCGTGGATGTCTGAAATCATGGACCTGCGCAAAGAGAAAAACTTCTTTGAAACACGGGTGATTGAATATCAGACTGGCGGCGCACTGAGCTGGGATTGACAGCCCGCACCGCGACCCGGCTGATATCCCGGAGCCATTACGTATGACAACCGGAGCCATTTTGCTGGCGGCTGGATTCAGCCGCCGCTTTGGCAGCATCAAGTTGAATGCCAGGCTCGCTGACGGCAGCACTGTTTTTCGCCATACCAGTGACCTGCTGGCTACTGTAATCAGTGAGATCATCGTAGTGACCCGCCCGGCGTTGCTGGAGGCCGGCGTGCTGCAGCATGCCGACCTCCGGCAATCTCAAATCGTTTTATGTGAAGATGCCGAACTGGGTATGGGCCACAGCCTCGCCTGCGGCATACGTGCGCTTCCCGCGCACTGGGACGCCTGCTTGGTCTGTCTGGCCGATATGCCATATTTAAAGGCAGCAACATTGCAGCAATTGCAGGCAGCAGCAACGCCACACCGGATCGTCATTCCCGAGTATAATCAGCAACGAGGCCACCCGGTCTGTTTTGGTCGGGACTTCTTTGCTGAACTGGCGCAAAGCCACGGCGACACCGGTGGCCGCGACGTTATCAAACGCCACGCAGACAAGGTCGAGCCTGTTGCCGTCGACGATGCCGGTATCCTGCAGGATATCGACACCCCTGAGGATTTGTCTGCTTGCTAGCAGCAGCAGGCTTACCTAAAATGACCCGGACACAAGCTTTTGTAATCGCCCACCATACAGGATCTGTGGCGTGACCTATTATAACGTTATACATAGCGCCGGCCTCAGGCGTCTGCTTACGCTGACAGTCTGCCTTGTCACGCTGTTCGCCGGGTCTGCTGTCATGGCCCAGGATACGTCCGGCACGACGCCCCCTCTCCCGGTCTCGCCTGGGCCCGATATCTCCATGGAAAACCCGCGCAATCCATTGGTGGTGATACAGACCAGCCTTGGCGATGTCACGCTGGAACTGTTCCCCGACGCGGCGCCACAAAACGTCCAGCTTTTCCTCGACCTGGCTGAAGGCCGGCTAGCGTTGACAGGCGCGACCGATAACGGACCTGCTACACAACCTTACTACGACGGCCTGACTTTCCATCGGGTTGTCCGCGACACGTTCATACAGGCAGGAGACCCCGAACGGGCCGGACGTCAGCGGGCAGGCCAAAGTGTCGCTGATGAAATTAACGCACGGGGGCTCGGCCTGGAGCAGCAACGTCTGCTTGACGTCAGCGGTAAACCACATCCTTGGCTGAACATAGCAAGCCAGGAGGATTTCAGGCAGAGTGTCCTGGTGCCACTGTACCGTGATATGAATATAGACAATGAAGCGTCGCTGCAGATGCAGCAGGACAGAGTGCTGCAGCGGCTCCAGTCAATGAATCTGCTGCAGTTTCATGAGATGGCAGGTTACCGTTACGATGGCAGCCTGCCGTCACGCCGGCCCGTTCGCGGCAGCGTGATCATGGTCAATCGTGGACCAGACACCAATGACGGCGAGTTTTTTATCGCCCTGACCGATATGCCCTGGCTGACTGGCAGTAGCACCGTGATTGGTCGCGTTGTCTCGAACATGCAGACTGCCGAGCAAATCAGTAGAAGCCCTGCTAGCAGCACAAGCATTTATCAGATCAGACCACTGAACAACAATGACGCAGGAGATTGACGAGGTGGCCAGAACAGCAAGAAAAAAGCCCAGGAAAACCAGCCGCAGAGTAAAACCGGTGAGCGTCATGGCTCTGTGCGCAACAGCCGGACTGTTCCTTGGTTTCGGCCTGGGCGCGCTGATGGACAGTGTATTGCCGATCACCGCCCTGGGCCTCCTGGCCGGTGTCGCCACTGGGTACTACTTCGACAGGAAAAACAATATACCCTACACTCGCCGCAAGTCCTGACCCCTGCGCGTCAGACTGCCACGGATGCCGGCAACGACAGGTATGCAGGGAATATCTCACGAGTGAACGGCGGCAACGACGCCAGGATTGATTTGCCATAGAACTTGCTGATCACGCGCTCATCAAACAGTGTAATGCGCCCGGTATCAGCTTCGCTGCGCAGCAAACGGCCGCTGGCCTGCACCAGCCGAAACGCCGCCTCTGGCACTGATAGTGTCATGAACGGATTCTTGCCCTGCTGTTCAAGCCATTGTGCCAATGTCGCTTCGATCGGATCATTGGGCACGGCGAAGGGTATTTTGGCAATCAGCACATGCTCACAATACTTGCCCGGTAAATCCACGCCTTCGGCAAAACTCGCCAGACCAAAAATGACACTTGGCTCGCCTTTGTCAATTCGCTGACGGTGAAAGTTCAGCAACTGTGCTTTCTGGTAGTCATCCTGGCACAGGATAATACGGCGCCACTCGTCATCCATGCCATCCAGGACATCCAGCATCTGGCGACGTGAACTGAACAGCATGAGTGAAGCTTCATGCTTATCGAGCAGCTGTGGAAGCAGCGCTATGATGGCCGCGGTGTGCGCACGGCTGTCAGAGGGGTCGCAATTCAGCCGGGGGATAATCAGACGCGCAGCACCGGCATAGTCGAACGGGCTACTGATGCGATGATAGACCGTATGGGCCGGTAGACCCGCTCGCATCGCCAGCACATCAAATTTTTCCAGTGCCGACAGCGTTGCCGACGTCAGTACCGCGCCGGCGCAACGTTGCCAGAGGTGCTCGGTCAGCGTGTGCGCAGCCAGTACCGGACTGCAGCTGAGTACCAGATCACGGGTATCGCCCTGTTCCACCTGGCTCAGCCACCTTGCTGACGGAGCCTGACCGGCAGTGTCCTGGCTGGCGAAAGCCTGCCACAGTTTTTCACAGGCTTCTGCCCGATTGGCCATACTGCCCAGCAATGGAAACCACTGCTCTGCGTGCTGGCGGCCCGGCAATGAGTCAGCCTCTTCCATCTGCCGTCGCAGCACAGTGCAGATCTCCTTGAGCCCACGGGTCAGGCGGTAAAATCGTGATGACAGCTGAACCGCCTGCTCACGCAGTTCCGCCGGAACCACCCCCAGCTCAAACGTGAGCGCCTCATCGCCGTCACCGACAGACTGCAGCAATGGTTCCAGCAATAACAGGGTCGACCCCAGTGCCTCCGACAGTTGTCTGAACAGAGGTTTGATCTCGGACTGTTCCCGCGCAATCACACCGTTATCATTGATGACAGTATCGCCAGCCAGTTTTGCCAGGGTCTTGCCACTGGCATCAAGCCATTGCAGCGTTGCCCGCAGGCGGGTTGATGACGAAAAATGCTGGTTGGTTTTTGCCGGCAGATGATGGGCCTCATCAAAGATGTAGATGCTGTCTTCCGGGGCCGGCAATATGGCGCCGCCGCCGAGCGCCAGATCGACCAGCACCAGGTCATGATTGGCCACCACACAATCGACTTTCTGCACCTGCTCGCGCGCCTGATAAAAGAAACAGCGGCTGTAGTTGCTGCATTTCGGGCCTGCACACTGACCTGCTTCAACAGTCACCGGCGACCACTCGGTGTCACGTAGTACACCGTCCCAGTCATCGCGGTCGCCATGCCATTCGCCGCGACTGATCTTGTCCAGCATCGATTCATACAGGGCCTTGTCGTCCGGCGCGGCCACACCCAATCCGCTGACATCATCGCCGAACAGTGCCAACATGGCATTTTCACTGTCATTGCCCTGCAGAATCTGGTCCAGACGCGACAGACACAGGTAGCGCCCGCGGCCCTTGGCCAGTGTATAGCTGAAGCTCAACCCGCTATGTTTGGCAATGTCCGGCAGGTCGCGCTGTGTCACCTGTTCCTGCAGGGCCACCGTGGCTGTGGCCAGCACAACCTTTTTGCCCAGATGTCTGGCCAGCGGTAATGCACCCAGCACATAGGCCAGTGTTTTACCGGTCCCTGTACCTGCCTCGATAACACAGACCGGGCCGCCGGTGGGGCCTGTCCCCGTCACGGACTCTGAATCGTCATTGCCATCGCCAACATCGATGGCTGCCAGGGCGCGCGCTATCTCGGCGATCATCAGACGCTGACCATAACGAGGACGCAGCGACTTGCTGGCCAATATCTGCTTGTAAGCATGCTGGATTTCTTCTTTAATCTGATCGGGAAGCATAAAACCGGCCTGGTGTGTGCGCTGACGGTGCAATGAAAGACTCTGCTGTGATTATAGCACCTGTCTGTTATTATACGTGGCCGAGAAGGGAGAGCAGTGATTTATGACATCGTCGACAACACCGGATACGACCCCAGCAGTGCCGGACACGCCAGCAGATACCGGGCAGTCAGCCGCAGATGCAAATGACGGGCAGCATATTGCTGCCTCTTCCGAGCCGCGTGAACAACCCGCCAATAAAGACGGCGCCGCGCCGGCTGAGGCCGCAAGCCAACCCGATAGCAAACCGGAAGACAGTGTGAGCACCGCCCCGGCCATCAAACTCTCGGAAAAAGAGAAACTGCAGAAAGCCGCCGCGGCCACTTCCTACAAGGACCTGCCAACGCTGCTGTCTCTGCAAAAGCGCCTGGAACGCCTGATGTCTCCGGAAACGGCCGATACGACGCCGGATGACCAGCCAGCCACAGAAGATAAAGAGACACCAGTTGATACGGCACAAGCTGACATCGCATCAAAAGATGCGGCACCCGTACCGCAAACCCAACAACCGGCTGACGAAGACCTTGTCAAAGTCGCTGCGCAGTTGCAGGCGTTGATCGCCGAACATCAACGCTGGCAACAAAAACTGGTCCAGGAGGTTGAGCAGTCAGTCACTACCATGACGTCGCACATCAACGACGGACGTGTCAGTGAAGCTCAAAGCCTATGGGACCGCAGCCAGAACTCCATCAAGCGACTGGCCAGTGACGATCAGGAACGGCTGCAGGCACAACTGGCGCCGTTAAAACTGGAATTGAACAAACTGCTGGACTGGAAGAAGTTTGCTTCCTCGGAAAAGAAAAAGGAATTGATAGACAAAATGGAGGCACTGACGACCGACGAGTCACCGCCTCCTCAAAAAGCCAAATTGATCCGGACACTTCAGGACGAGTGGAAGCTGCTGGGTCACTCGGATGACAATGACGACCTGTGGACCCGCTTCAGCGAACTGGCCAAGACAGCGTTCGAGCCGTGCAAGGTTTACTTCCGTGAACGCAAGGAAAAACAGGCCGCCAACCTGATTGCCCGCAATAATATCTGCGAGCAGCTGGAAGCCTATGCTACCACCATGGATCCTGACGCCGTCAACCTGGCAGAAGTATCAAAACTGGAAAATCAGGCCCGTGAGGACTGGAAAAAATACGCTCCTGTAGCACAGGCAAAGATCAAGAATCTGCAAAAACGATTCAATGCCGTTCTGAGTGACCTGCGTCAGAAAAAGCGTCAGGCTCTGCAAGTGCATAACGCGCAAAAACAGGCACTGATAGAAAAAGCACAGGCCTTGCTCACACAGGACGATCTGAACGACGCCATTCAGCAGGCAAAGACTCTGCAACAGGATTGGAAAGCGCTGGGCGCCGGTTCGTTCAAGGATGACCGAAAGCTGTGGACGGACTTCCGTGCGGCCTGTGATGCGCTGTTTGAGCGACGCGATGCCGCAAGCAAAGAACAGAAACAACAGCAGCGCCAGGTGTCTTCTGCAGCACGAGATACTCTGCGCAAGATATCCGCGCTACTCAGCCTGACCGACGAGGAATTCAGCCAGTCGCGCAGTCAGTTTAACAGCCTGGCCCAGGAGTTCCGTGCAACACTGACACCGGACCTGAAAGCCGAACGCAAGGCTCTGCAGGACCAGTTCAATCAGTTGAGCCGCAAATATGACGCGCGCCTGCGAGCCACGCCAGACAAAAAAGTATTGCAACTGATGCAGCAGGTTCAGGCCAAAGCATCACTGTGCCAACAACATGAAGAAACGCTGTTGACGGGAAAGCTGCCGGACATTTCCAGTGAAGCACTGGGTGCGGCCTGGGACGAGCTGGACAACATAGCGGACGCCGACATAGAAAAGTCCATGAAAAAGCGTTTCCGGCAGTTACAGCAGCACTTGCACGACCCGGCAGCCTGGCCGGCACTGGCAGCAAAGCAGGAGATCAGAGGCCGTGAGCTTTGTGTCGCTGCGGAAATCATGAGCGGGGCCGATACTCCCGCAGCCGACAAGGCCATCCGCATGCAGCAACAGCTGAATCAGTTGCAACGCGGGCTTGGGCGTATGCCGTTGACCCAAAAAGACAAAATGCAGCAAATGCAGCAGACCGAGATGGAGTTCCTGTGCCTGGGTCCGCTATTGCCGCTCAGCCGCAGTACGCTGCAAAACCGCCTGCAGCACATACGTCAAAAGATCTGATTAGTTAATCCGGCTTCACGTCGGCAAATCGACTGATCACCGGATTGGCGTACATCAGCCGCACGTGACGCTGCACCCCTGAGGGCATCGCTGCCAGGCGAGCATTGAAGCTTGATTCGGTCGACGTGGCCGGCTGCAATGCCGCCAAAACCTGCCTGCCCTCTTCAGACAAGTCGGGAATTGATGATAACGACTCATCCCGCAGTTGTTGATAGGCCATCAGATTGGTTTGCTGTAACAGGTAATTATTGATTATCTGTTTGTCAATCAACCGGGCAATCGCCTCATCGTCCATGCTTGCATCAAGCGCCAGTTCATCACCGAATGCCACGTGCACATGGCCCTTGAATCCGACCATGCCAGTGACGATACTGTTGATATCGCTCTGTTCGTCCTTCTGATATACACCGGTTGCCTGCTTCTGATAAAGCTCGTCGCCCTTGAGCGCGTCGCAGGGATCAAATTCGTACGAAATTGCCACCGGCACAATATGCAGGGGCCGCAACGCGTCACCCAACGCCTCGGGTCGGCGAGCCATGCCCAGCATTTTCAGCAACGCCGTATCGGTTCTGTCTACTCCGTCCTTGGCGCGTCCTTCACGCTGGGCTATCCAGACATTACGTTTGATATCGATGCAGTGATGGATATACTCCGACAACTGTTTCGAGGACTTTAACAAGTCACGACCTTTTAAAGAGCGCTTGACGATAAAGCTTTTGTTGAGTCGCATCAGGTCAGTAACGAACGGGCGTTTAAGCAGATTGTCGCCGATGGCAATGTAGAGCGTGTCGAAACCGGCGTGATATAGCATGTAATTGACGAATGCCGGATCCATGGCGATATCACGGTGATTGCTGATAAAGAGGTAGGACTTGTCGTGTGACAGTTTGTCCAGGCCACTATTGGTCAGGCGCGAGGTAGTGCGCTCAATCATCTGATCCATATAGCCGGCGATCACATCCTGCATGGACTTGACGTCGTTAACGTTTTTCAGCTGCGCCGTGAGCCGTTGCCGGGTTACCAGGGCCAGAAACGACGGGAACCAGCGGTACAGTCCTGGATGGCTGAAGCTGGCAATGCTGCGGATAAAATCCCGGTCCTTCAGCAGCTCGTCCAGTACCGGACGAATTTCTTCGTCATGGTAGGGCCGTATATCCTTGAATGGATCCATGATCGGGTAACCTGCTGATGGGTTGGGGGCGCGACACCCGCTGGCGTGGCATTCAGATTGCGCGCGATTCTAACCATTTTCAGCACACCTGGCAAACCTCGTCACGCCAGTGCTGCAGATCTTCCAACAGGCGTCGCTGGCCATCATTCAGCGTACCTTGTTGCAAGTCCGACAGCAGTTCATTAAAGCTCGCCAGATCGGGACCCGCACCCGGCACATCAGCACTGCGAACAAAGCGCTGACGGCAGAATTCCTGCCACAGCTTGCGTTCATCGGGGCTCAGCGACTGCGGGAAATTACGAGCACGATACCGAAACAGCATGTCCGGAAGTCGTGCATCAGTAAACGCGGACGTCATTTGTGCCGATTCAGCAGCCAGCTCCTGCGCTCCCATTGCCCGTACCCTGGCCATCAGACGTTTATCTGCCGCACTGAAAAAGCCCCCGGCATACAGCATGAAATCAGGGTCAGACAGCGGCTCAAAACCGGGCCGCGCGGCGAAAGCCTCACTCACCCTGCCGATGAAATCTGGTCTGGCAACTATGCGTTGCCAATGCTCGCGCGCCTGGGCCATGTCAATTTTCAGCTGCTGCGCCCTGCTATCAGACAGCGCCGCCGGTGAGGCCAGCATCGGACAACGGTTCGTGTGCATCACCTTTACCGGCAAGCGCTCCTCATCGACCGCCAGCTCTGTGCGGGGTCTGAACAGACTCAGCCGAAGCTGCTCCGCGCTCAGATCGAGCCAGGGAGTCGGATCGTGCCTGAGATCGTAAAGCAGAATGCCGTTGTTATCGATCGGGTGCGCCGCCAGCGGCATGGTCAACGCCAGGCAGCCCAGGTTCGCCGGATACATCGATGACACGTGCAGCACCGGTGTATGTGCAGCCATATCGACAAGCTCGTTAACACGATGCTTGCTGCGCAGCCCAAATGCATAATCATACAAACGCGGCTGGTGTGTTTTGATCAGCTTTGCCAGAGCGATGGTCGCGCGCACATCGGACAACGCATCATGTGCGTCCTGATGGCTGATACCATTGGCCGTGCTTAGCGCCTCCAGGCGAAATGACACTGTGCCGTCTTCTTTTCGCGGCCAGACAATGCCATCCGGGCGCAGCGCATGACACAGCCGCACAACATCAATGATATCCCAGCGCGAGTTACCGTTTTTCCACTCACGCTCATAAGCATCGTAGAAATTACGGTACAACAACTGCCGAGTCAGTTCGTCATCAAAACGTATGCTGTTGTAGCCGGCAACGCAGGTTTGCGGTTGTGAAAATTGCTGGTGAATCTGCCGGATGAATTCAGCCTCGGGCACACCACGCTGTCGCGCCAGTTGGGGGCTGATGCCGGTAATCAGACAGGCCTGCGGATGCGGCAGCATGTCAATAGCGGGCTGACAGTAGATTACCAGTGGCGCATCAATCTCATTAAGGTCTGTGTCGGTACGTATGCCGGCAAATTGTGAGGCCCTGTCCCGTCGCGCGTCAGCGCCAAATGCCTCGTAGTCATGCCAGTAAATGCTTGCCATACCGCCGTCTCCTGCCATCACCTGTTCCCCCGGAAAGGCCTGACTATACCACAAGGAAAATTTGCCACATCATTCGGCGGCTACTGATCAGATGGTGTACTATTTGCAACATCTGCCACTGCAATATCAAAGGACTTTGCCTTATGCGTTTCCCCGGAGCCCACATACTCAGCGTAACCCAGTTCGAACGAGCGGACGTGGAACGGATTTTCGAGGTCGCTGACAGCATGAGGCCCTATGCACACCGGGAACGCATGACCAAGGTGCTGGACGGTGCAATCCTGGGCAATATGTTCTTTGAACCCAGCACCCGTACCCGGGTCAGCTTTGGTTGCGCCTTCAATCTGCTGGGCGGGGAAGTCCGCGAGACCACCGACATCAAGGCCAGCTCGCTGACCAAAGGTGAATCCCTGTATGACACCGGCCGGGTCATGAGCGGTTACAGTGACATCATTGTCATGCGTCATCCGCAGGCCGGATCAGTCGCTGAGTTCGCCAAAGCCAGCCGGGTGCCGGTGCTCAACGCCGGTGATGGACCGAATGAACACCCCAGTCAGGCACTTCTGGATCTGTATACGATCAAAAAGGAGTTGAAATCCCGGCAGCAGACTATTGATGGCATGCACATTGCCATGATCGGCGACCTCAAGCATGGCCGCACCGTCCACTCACTGTCCAAACTCGTGAGCCTTTATAAAAAAGTAAAGTTCACCCTGATTTCACCGCGCGAGCTGGCCATGCCCGCAGGCATCGTCGAGGACCTGCGCCGGTGTGGTCACGAGGTGGTCGAAACCGAGGACATGGAGTCAGGCTTGGTCAGCAACGATATTGTTTACCTCACCCGTATTCAGGAAGAACGCTTTGCCAGCAAGCCAGAAGCCGATCTGTATCGCGGCCGCTTCCGCCTGAATCAATCGATTTACACCCAGTACTGCCAGCCCAATACAGTCATCATGCATCCCCTTCCCCGTGACTCACGCGATGATGCCAATGAGCTCGACAACGACCTGAATCAGCATCCCAGCCTGGCGATTTTCCGGCAAACCGACAACGGTGTGCTGGTACGTATGGCGCTGTTTGCCCTCACACTGGACGTCTGCGAGCAAATTGACAAATCCTCACGTGAAGTCAATTGGTATACCGAACGGCGATTCTGATCAGCGCTCATCAACCTGGCGGAACGCCCCCGGAGCAAATTATGCAACTCGACATACTGTTAAAGGCCATGGTGGCACGGGAAGCGTCCGACCTGTTTCTGACCACCCATGCACAGCCCATGGTCAAGGTTTTCGGGCATCTGCAGTCATTGGACGACCAGGTTTTGACTGCTGCCGATGTTGAGTCAGCCGCATTTGGGATCATGACCACAGAGCAGCGTGATCAGTTTACACAAGAGCCAGAACTTAACCTGGCTATCGATGAGCCCGATATTGGACGTTTTCGTGCCAACATTTTCCGCCAGCGTGGCCAGCTCGCCATGGTGGTGCGACATGTCAAAACTGACATCCCGCAGCCGGAAGCTCTGGGCTTGCCCGACACGCTGAAGCAGTTGATCATGGAAAAACGGGGCCTGCTGATGTTTGTCGGGGCTACCGGGTCCGGCAAATCCACATCATTGGCAGCCCTGATTGACTACCGCAATCAACACGCCGATGGTCATATCATCACAATTGAGGATCCGATTGAGTTCCTGCACCCGCACAAGCGGTCCATCGTCAGTCAGCGCGAGGTCGGCATTGATACCGCAAGTTATGAGGCAGCACTAAAGAACACCCTGCGGCAGGCCCCGGATGTTATTCTGATCGGCGAGATCCGCAGCCGCGAAACCATGGAGCATGCAATGGCCTTTGCCGAAACCGGGCATCTTTGTGTCTCCACATTACACGCCAACAATGCCAACCAGGCCCTGGACCGGATCATCAACTTCTTTCCGGAAGAGCGTCACAAACAACTGTTTCTGGACCTGTCATTAAATCTGCGCGGTTTGATCTCCCAGCGCCTGGTCCCCTCGATCGACGGCAGACGTGCTGCCGCGTTTGAGATCCTGCTGGGTACGCCCAGGATCAGTGACCTGATAAAATCGGGTAAAATTGACGACATCCGCGAGACCATGGAACGATCGACAGAACAAGGCATGATGACGTTCGATGCCGCACTGCTGACGCTTTTTCAAAACGCGCTGATCAGCGAGGAAGAGGCTCTTAAAAACGCCGATTCTAAAAACAACCTGCGCCTGAAGATTCAGTTGGCTGACGGTTCGGCAGGTCAGAAAGAAGAATTCGGGCTATCCTTGCGACCGAAAGACTGATCGATCTGGTCTGCTGGGCACTCTGGCGTACCGGGGACGTGTCAGCGGCAAAAAAAATCCGCTATACTTCGATAAATGATCGATACAAAAACCAAAAATTATACCATTTCGCGCTGGCATGCCGAGTTTGAAGACCTGGCAATTGAACGCGCCTACCGCCAGCACATTGAGATTGACGTCGCCAGAAGTCTTACTCGAGCATTAATCATCTGGGCTCTTCTGATCCTCGCTTTCGGCTGGCCGGATTGGGTAGCTCTGGGCCCCGGCCCGGGTTTTACCACATTATTCGTTTTACGATTCGGTTTTGCCAGTCTACTGTTGGGTCTGGCATACGTGATCCGCCGCAAGACCATCTGGGCGACCGCTGGCTGGCCGGTTACAGTGGTTGCAATTGCCGGTTATCCGCTGTTTTTCATATATCCCTATATTCTTCCGAGTGACGGGGTATTCGGACTGGCGATCATGATGATGATGTTGCTGAGTGTTTACGTCTTTGTGCCTAATCGACTCAAACTGACCAACCTGGTGGCCGCAGTTGGTATAGCCATGGTTCTGGTTAATATCCTCTTTGCCGGCGCCACGGTGACTGACGTTATAATGGTCAGTATGGCGCTGCTATGGCCAGTAATCATAGGTTACGCAGCCGCACATCGCATGAACACCGATAGTCGCAAGGCGTTTTCCGCTCTTCTTGCCGCAGAAGATGCCAATCGGGCCCTGGCCGAAGAGATCACGCAGCGCAAGGCGCTTGAAATTGAACTGCAACACCAGGCACTGACAGATCCACTGACCGGCCTCAGCAACCGCCGCCAGTATGAATTGCTGTTCTATCGCGAATTGGGCAAACACAAGCGATACGGGACACCGCTGGTTTTGGGGATGATCGATCTGGATCACTTCAAACGAATCAATGATGAACACGGCCACGAGTTCGGCGATCAGGTACTGAAAACTGTCGGCGAAGCGCTGCGAGAGCCGCTCCGTAGCTCTGATATTCTTGGCCGCTTCGGGGGTGAGGAATTTATCCTGATTCTGCCGGAAACCAATATTGAGCAGGCCAGCGCCATTGCCGAGCGCATGCGTCAAGCGTTATGTTCGATGGCCATCGTCAAGGACGGCGAGACTTTTCGGATAACCGCTACATTTGCCATCACCGAGGTTTGTGACACGGACCAGAAAATCAGCGACATCATCCGGCGTGCTGACGAGGCTCTATAT
>CAJXPR010000057.1 GCA_913058135.1 uncultured Gammaproteobacteria bacterium | reverse complement strand
CAAACTCGATGCCGAACAGCTGCGCAACCTGGTTGCCCAACTGATGGGCAGTGCGGCGGACCAGAAGCAGCAGTTGCAGACATTTCAGCAGCGCACTGTGACCGCCGAGCAGCGCAACCGACACCTGGAAGCGGTCAACGCCAAGCTCTCGCACGAGTTGTTGCTGCTGCGTCGTTTGAAGTTCGGCAAACACAGCGAGAAGCTCAGCCCTCTGCAGCAAAGCCTGTTAGAGGACATCATCGACGCCGATACCAGTGCCATCGAGCAGGAGTGGGCTGATCAGATCAAAGATGAACCCATCAACAACAAACCCAAAGCCCAACCCAAGCGTGTGGCATTACCACCTGAGCTGCCTCGTACAAAGATCCGTCACGAACCCGACAACACCCAGTGCCCGTGTGGTTGCCAGTTAAAGCGCATCGGTGAAGATGTCAGCGAGAAACTGGACTATACCCCGGGCGTGTTCAGCGTTGAGCAGCACATCCGTGGCAAGTGGGTATGCACCGAGTGTGAGACACTGACCCAGGCGGCGGTGCCGGCGCATGTGATCGACAAAGGCCTGCCTACCACCGGCCTGCTCGCTCATGTACTGGTGGCCAAGTACGCCGACCATCTGCCGCTGTACCGCCAGGAGCAGATCTTTGGCCGGGCCGGTTACCCACTGGCCCGCTCCACGCTGGCTGACTGGGTCGGCCGCTGCGGCCAGGCCTTACAGCCGCTGGTTGACGCACTGCGAGACACCATCCTGAGTCACCCGGTAGTACACGCCGATGAAACACCGGTCCCGGTGCTGGAGCCGGGCAAGAAAAAGACCCACCGCGCGTACATCTGGGCCTACTGCACCACGCCTTATGCCGATACCAAAGCGGTGGTCTATGACTTTGCGCCCGGACGTGCCGGTGAACATGCCCGACGCTTCCTGGATGGCTGGCAGGGCAAACTGATCTGCGACGACTACAGCGGTTACAAAGCCAGCTTTGGCCAGGGCATCACCGAGATCGGTTGTATGGCCCATGCCCGTCGCAAGTTCTTTGAGCTGCACGAAACAAACAAAAGTACATTGGCAGCCACTGCGCTGGAGCAGATCGGCAGGCTTTATGAGATCGAGCGTCAAGCCAAAACCCTTGATCCGCAGCAGCGGCACTTACTACGGCAACAAAAAGGCAAACCCCTGGCCGATGACTTGCACACCTGGCTGATCGCCCACCGGCAGAAGGTGCCCGATGGCACTGCTACAGCCAAGGCCATCGATTACAGTTTAAAACGCTGGAGCGCTCTGACCCGTTATCTGGATGATGGGGCCGTGCCCATCGACAACAATCAGGTTGAGAACCAGATCCGTCCTTGGGCGCTGGGTCGCAGCAACTGGCTGTTCGCCGGCTCGCTTCGCAGTGGTCGACGCGCCGCTGCCGTCATGAGCCTGATACAATCAGCCAAACTGAATGGGCACGACCCTTACGCTTATCTCAAAGATGTATTGGCCAGACTGCCAACTCAAAAGGCCAGTGCCATTTATGAGCTACTGCCACACAACTGGCAGCCGGAGACCGCTGTCAAGGTGTGATGGCCGGACGGTTACGTTACTTCGGCCATGGCGGCACCTATCGATAAGAATTAGGTATTACGATACCCCTATCGATCAGGGTGGTCAAGACGCATAAAGCCGTGTTAAACGGCAGCCGAAACGGAGCGTAGGCTGTCCGGTGGAGCGCAGCGGAACGAATTTGAACACCTTGTTAGCACTTTTAAAACAGACCTGGCTTGAATATTTTTACTATATCTAGGACTCGCCCAAAGAAGAAAAATAACGCAAATAGCAGTAAAAGTGGCCTCATTACCTTCATGTGGTTATGGCCTTCATAATATTTATTTAAATTCCCATTTACAAACAGCGCGAGATAGAAAAGGTATAAAACTAAAATAAGACCGATAAAATATATGCATATTTTAAGAGCCTCAACGAATGTCATACCCTGAGGTAGAGACTGATCAAAAATTAATACTGGAATAAGCGCAGCCCACATTACCCCTGCGTAAGCGGCAGCCATAGAAAGCGCTGCATTGGCTGAATAAATGCCGAACCACTTGACATAAATATTATCGTAATCATCTATAGGACCAAAACGATATATTCTTATTGATAGAAAAAGTAGTGATACTGATGCAAATAGCCATACCCATTTCAGGGCATTTTGCTGCAGCAGCATATCACCAAAATATTGAGCCTCGACATCTAGAATAACTAGAGTCCAGAGAAGTGAAGCGATCATAAATATGACTGCAAAAGATCCCGAAAACCATTTATATGTAATGGGATGATTTTTGAAGTAGTCTTTAATGTGCACTTAACTCTCCATAGAGTGTGGTCCTACCCACAAAAAGTAGACACTCTAATTAAGCAGCCAAAGCTGCATTCCTTTCGAACTCTGCCGGGCTGACATAGCCCAGTGCCGAGTGCCTTCTGAGTCGATTGTAGAACACTTCAATGTACTCGAATACCGCTGATTTCACTCGCTCTGGTGTTTCCAACTGTTCAGCATAAATCAGCTCCACTTTCAGGCGGCTGAAGAACGACTCCATCGGAGCGTTGTCCCAGCAATTGCCTTTTCTGCTCATGCTGGGTGTCGCGCCGTATCGCTTCATGAAGTCGATGTACTTCTGCGAGCGGTACTGCACCCCGCGATCCGAGTGAATGATCAACCCCGGCTCGATATCTCTTCTGTCAAAAGCCATCTGCAACGCTCTGGTGATCAGCGTTTCAGTCATCTGTGAATCCAGCGCCCAGCCTACAATGGTTCTTGAGTACAGATCCATTACTGTTGCCAGGTACATCCACTTCTTATCCACCCAGATGTACGTGATATCACTCGTCCATTTTCTATTTGGGGCTGATGCGCCGAACTTTCGCCACAGCAGGTTGTCGGCGACGTTATTCATCGTCAGCGGATGGCCACCATAATTGAAGCGTTTACCATTATGAGCTTTAAGCCCCTGAATCCTCAGTAGCTCAGCAACATGGTTGACTGAACAAGGCATGCCCATGGCACAAAGCTCCTTGGCAATACGCGGCGCACCGTAGCGTGCTTTGTAAGTGGCCCAGGTATCAGCCACTTGCGCCTGCATCATCTCTCGTCGTTGTTGCCGATCGCTCTTTGGCCGGTCGTTCCGGCGGTAGTAGCCCGATCTGGAGACACCAAGCACGCGACACATCAAAGCGATGGCGAACTGCCCAACATGTTCTCTGATCAGCGCGTACTTCACTCTTTTTGGTTCGCGAAGTACGCAGCAGCCTTTTTTAGGAATTCGACCTCCTTCTTCAGTTCTGCATTCTCTTTCTTCAAGCGGCGCGTCTCAGCGGTGTCAGGCTTGGACAAATCCACGCCATTCAGACTGTTGAACTGCTTCTCTGACAACCGGTTGAACTGACGGCGCCAGTTGTATATCTGCTGAGCACTGACGCCCAGTTCCTTGGCAACGAGGGCGTTTGTGTTGCCTGGCTGATCAGCTCGTTTCACCGCCTCGCGACGGAATTCTTCGGTGTACGCAGGTCTTCTTTTTCTTGTCATTTCAACCACCTCTCTATAGGGTCATCTAACTATAAAGGGTGTCTACAATTCATGGGTAACTCGGAGTGCTAACGCCGCATTCAGCGGCTTGTCCGCTGCAATGCTTTGTTAAACGATATTTCGATTTGAAGCTCCTCTATTCCAATATTCCCTTTTCTATGTAGCATTGCATGGCAATTTGGGCATACAGGCCTTAAGTCATTTACTGGGTCGACTTCGTATTCCTGACCTATTTCCGCAAGGGAACTTAGATGATGAACGTGAATAAACCCTTTACCCCTTTCACCGTAAAATGCCTCAAAATTAAATTCGCATACCACGCACGTAACTCCGTGTGCTTTTATGCATAAATTTCTAGCGGCAGGATTTCGTTCGTATGCGTTTACCGAAATGATTTTCTTTGCGCCCTCAATCAAGGTTTCTGGAACTTCTTCAGGGAGTTCGAAATCTCCCTCTAGTGATACCCCTACCTTTTCTAGTTCGGATTCCAGTCAAGCTGGCACGCCCTCCTTATCTCGCCTCGCTGCCACTCAAAGTCCATATCTTGCCGATTATGGTATGCAAAATACGACTGTGATGGGAAACCACCTCTGTTCCGATCACTAAGCTTGTTAACGATAATTCCGGTTATGCTAGGAAAATTGTTCTCATGAAGCCACTCAGCGAAGCCGCCCATTGCATGTTGGTTAAGACTATCACCGGGAGTTCGACCATCATTAGGAAAGCCCAACTCACTCAGTACCTTTGAGTACGGCAAGTGTGTCGATGGGTCATCTGGACTTATACTTCCTGATTGGAAATACCCCACCAAATACTCAAGCAGTTTTAACTCGTTACTCGTCATAGCTTCCATCATTTAACGCCTTTTCATCAGCGGCGCAGCACCAGCTGCTTCCGGCGCCTCAGGCGCACTGAATGTAATAGTTGTGTGTGGTCACGATATTAGCTGCGCACTTATGATCATCGGGGGAATCCATACCGCTAAGCAAAGAATCACTGAACTAGCTAAAATGAGGCACAAGCTACTGGCCGTTGTGTGCAGCAAGACTACGCGAGGCTTGAACAAATACAGTTCAGCGACTAGCGCCGCAGTCTCGGCGAGATTTTCTCCAAAAGCCGAAAGCTTGAGTGATATGGCATGCCACCAATACTTACCGCTAGCTGCCAGGAAAACAACTAAAGCCTCCAAACCCATAAGATCCGCTACTATTACGAACTCTAGTGCGAAAGGAATGAAGTACGGTGCCGATAGGAGCACGGCCACCAATATTCCAATTTTTACCCACGTTGACCAGCTAAAATTGATCTTCATCTATTTCCTCTTAACATATAGCGCTGCGATCACGCGCTTGTCGCGTACATTGCCTTGTCTGATCTCTTAATCCGGTTGAGCACTCCAAGCGCCACGAGGGAGTCGAGTTCGTTAAGGCCCTGGAAAGTGAGTATGGCGATGTGCACTGTAGGCCCCTCAGATGCTCGCATGCATTTGCTTGGTACGTTCTCGATCGCATTGGACTTTATTCGCAATCATAGAATGCTTCTCTGGTGGAGACCCGTACATCCGCCATTGGCTTGGGGATCAGAATAACGACAGTGGGATATGTTGCTACAGCTAAAACGATACACCCTCTTCCAGTTAGAACCAGAGCGTTTACATGTGTAGCTGAGCTGTCGGCATTTACGGAACTAATCGAAAGGGAGCGATTCGCGCTTCCGGCGCCAAGCCCGCCAGCAATTATGGTATATGCCTCAAAATCAATCTCTGGTGGTATGCTGAACTCTGAGTCCGGCTCGTAATAGTTCTGAGCATTTTCTGCATAAAACGCTTCCCAATCCTCTTGATCTTCAATGACCTGTATCCAGGTGCCATCCACTCGGACTTCAAACGGGACATTTATTTGCGCATATGAAAACACGCTGTTGGCGGACGCTTGAATACAACTCCAGCACAGGATGCTAAAAATAATTGCGGCTTTGACCCAGATTTTACGCATACATCTCCCTCTCAGCGTAAGAATCGAATCGTGCTCCGGCACGATTACTTTGATTTTCTGCGGGTTAAAACATGTTCACCGGCTGAACACTGAATTAAGGTTGTAAGGCAAGCTACCGCCCGTCAGGTGCAAGACACCTTATCGGGGCTGTGCTTTTTGGCGCGACCGGTAAAAATCGCGCAGAGGGGAATTGATAGCATATTTGGGCAGCGGTGGGTACTGCCCGGATGGGGAATTCGGCCGCTTATTGTTGCCACAGCGCCTCGGCAACTGCCAGTACCTCACTGAAGTCGGGGCGTATCCGGTAGTCGACTTCCGCGAATTTGGCTTCGATGGTGCCGTCAGGCCTCAGCAGAAAGATGCCGGGGTAAGGAATGCCGTAAGCGCGCTCGCCGGGCTCATACTGGTCGTTCACAATCCCGATGGCGCTGAAATGCCGCGTGTCTTCATCGCGCAACAGCGGAAAGTCGATGTCGTAGTCGATGGCGGCGTTGTTGAGGGTTTCCAGGGAGTCGTAGGTCATGGTGGCGACATTGAACCCCAGGGCTTCGAACTCGGGGGCGACTTCAACCAGTTGTTGCAGCTGGCTGATGCAGTAGGGGCACCAGTCAAAGGATCGGCTCAGCACCAGCACCAGGCCGTTTTCGCCACTAAGGTCAGCCAGCGTGCGCACGGTGCCGCTCTGATCCGGCGCAGATATCGGGGGGAGCTGGATGCCTTCGGGAAAATCAGGTGCCCAGATCCAGTCCTGGGCGGCAACGGAGGCACTAAAGAGGGTCATCAGCAACAAGGGTACGGCTTTGATCACGTTGAACATGGGTAATCCTTTTGCTTGTGTTCTGTTTAACTAGACCCTGGCCTGCCGATTTTGTTTCACGTGCGCCCTGGCTTACGATCGGACGGGTGGTTGACGCCGTCCATGACCACCACCTCCCCTAGCGCAAAGGGATTGACGCCTTCCAGGCAGGCGATGTTGTAGCCATACTCGGCGGGGTTGGAGCGGCGCTGGTGGTGCGTGTAGATGCCGCAGACCTGGCAGAAGTAGTGTTTTGCAACCTGGGTATTGAACTGATAGCAGCGCAGTTGGTCTTCGCCCTGCCTGATATGGATCTGCGCCAGCGTGGTGGTGCCCATGATGGCGCCGCGCCGGCGGCAGTAGGAGCAGTCGCAGCGCTTGGGATCCACCACGCCGTTGGGCAGGTGCATCTCCATCTGCACAGCGCCGCAGTGGCAGCTCAGCGGATGGTATTCCCGGATGTCAGTATTACCAATGCGTTTTATCATGCCAGCAGCCCCTCGTCAGCCGCGTCATCATACTCACGGACAATACGGCTGGCGGCGTCAAAATCGTCTTCATCTACCATCACGTTAGCGAACCCGTCCATGGCCAGGTCACCGACAGCACCTTGCAGGTAGTGCCCGCCGACATGGGGTTCAACACCATGGGCGCGGAGCATGCCGGCCACGATATGGGCTTCGATAATGTCATTGGCACGGTAGACGATTTTCACGTTATCTCCCGGGTTCTACGGCTTCTTGCTGGGTGTACGGCGCTTGCCCTTGTCCTTGTCTGCGCGCACTTTGGGGCCGCCACGCTTTTTGGCTTTGGGCTTGGGCGTGAAGCGTTTTTCGTCTCCCGCGCCAGCGGGAGCACTGGCTGGCTCACTGAAATCTTCGCGAGTGCGCCGGATAGGACGATCCGCCGCAGCTACGGGTCCGTCGGAACGGTCCGGGCGATTCTTGCGGAACCCTTCTGACCTGGGCGCATCAGGATTGAAGGCTTCCTTTTTGAAGCCACCGGAGGCGGCCGGACCTTTCTTAAAACCGTCCTTCTTGAAACCCTCTTTCCTGAAACCTTCCTTCTTGAAACCCTCTTTTTTGAAAGCCGGCTTCTTGAAGTCGCCACCGGCGCCATCACGACGGTCCTTGTTGAAGGCCGGGCGCTTGCGTTCGGGTCGGGTGTCTTTTTCAGCAGCAGCTTCGGCAGCACTCATGCGCTCCAGATCCAGTGCCTGGTTGCACACGCGGGTACGCTGCAGGGTCTGGAACACCTCATCGGGCATGCCGTGCGGCAGGTCGATGGTGGTGTGGTCATCATAGATCTGGATTCGGCCGATGTAACGGCCTTCAATGCCGCCTTCGTTGGCGACTGCGCCGACAATCTCGCGCGGTGTCACACCGTGATCATGGCCTACCTTGATGCGGAAGCGCTCCATGGCAACGTCTTCGCCATCTTGAAACTGACGCTCTTCACGACGCTTGCGTGCCGGGCGGTCGGAGACCGGATCGCCGGTGAAGTCCTCGTCATTGAGCGCCCCAAACAGATCCTGCATCGGTGGTTTGCTTTTGACCTTGCGCGCCGGCTTTTCGGCGGGGGCACTGCCACTAGTGCTGGCCGCACCTGTGCCGGGACTGCCGGCATCACGTGCACTGGCGACAAACGAATCAACATCGTGCACCGGCGCGGCTGCTTTGGCGGACTTGCCGGCTTTGACCGCTGGCGTTTTGCCGTAACCGGATTTGGCCGAACCCACATCCTTGAATGAGGGCTCCAGCGGGCGATCCTTCTGCAGCAGCCAGGCCATGGCGGCCGCGGCTTCTTCTACCGTGCAGTCATGTTCGCTGCAAAGATCGGTGATCAGGCCCTGGAAAAAGTCGAGGTTGTCATTGGCCAGTGCGGCGGCAATGGTTTCCTTGAACTGCTGGCTGCGATGCAGGATCAGTTCACCGCGGGTCGGCAGCTCCATGCGTGTGACTTTTTTGCGCGTGGTGCGTTCGATCGACTGCAGCATGCGCTGTTCACGCGGCGCCACAAACAGAATCGCCTTGCCACTGCGCCCGGCTCGACCGGTACGGCCAATACGGTGTACATAGGTTTCGTTGTCGTAAGGGATGTCGTAGTTCATCACGTGGCTGATACGTTCCACGTCCAGACCTCGGGCAGCAACGTCGGTGGCCACCACGATATCCAACTGGCCATTCTTTAACTGCTCAACAGTACGCGTACGCAACTGCTGGTTCATGTCACCGTTCAGCGCCGCCGCAGAGAAGCCCCGCGCATTCAGCTTGTCCGCCAGCTCCTGGGTGCTGTTCTTGGTGCGCACAAAAATGATCATGCCGTCGAACTCTTCCACTTCCAGCATGCGCGTCAGTGCATCCAGCTTGTTGGTGCCCTGTACCAGCCAGTAGAACTGTTCGATATTGGCGTTGGTGCTGGTTGCGGTCTTGATGCTGACTTCGATCGGGCTGCGCAGGTACTTTTCTGCCACGCGACGAATCACCGGCGGCATGGTAGCGGAGAACAGCGCGACCTGGCGGGTGGGCGGCGTTTTTTGCAGAATCAGTTCGACATCGTCGATAAAGCCCATGCGCAGCATTTCGTCGGCTTCGTCCAGCACCAGTGTCTTGATTTCGCTCAGGTCCAGCGATTTGCGATTCAGGTGATCAAGCAGACGACCCGGGGTGGCCACCACCACGTGAACGCCGCGACGCAAAGCCTGCAATTGCCGGCCCATTTCCTGGCCACCGTAGACCGGCAGCACGTGAAAACCACGCATGCCTTCGGCATAGGTCTGAAAGGCTTCTGCCACCTGAATTGCCAGCTCGCGCGTGGGGCACAACACCAGCGCCTGGGTTTTGGGGCTGGTGACGTCAATTTGCGCCAGTACCGGCAGCGCAAACGCGGCGGTCTTGCCGGTACCGGTCTGCGCCATACCCACGATGTCGTTGCCTTGCAGCAAGGCCGGAATGGTCGCCTGTTGAATAGGCGAGGGTTTTTCGTAACCCACTTTGTTGAGTGTTTCTAACAGAAATGCGGGAAGATCAAGCTCAGCAAAGCTGAGATCCTGAACGGGTTCGGTCGACATAATGGTGCCTGCAGGCGCGGGGAATTCAATAAAAGGGCGGCGATTATACGCCAGAAGCACTCTGACGTACAGTCGTCACCATGGCGCGAACCCCGCGCTGCCCGCGCTTTCAGTCGTGTTCGCGCAAAAAGTCGACGGCGCGGTCCGGAAAGTCGGTAAACAGTCCGTCGACATTGGCTTCAAAAAAGAACAGTTCCAGCATGTGCTCAAAGTCATCAGCATACCCCGGAATCTGACCCTCGTCCTGGCGGAAGGTGTACGGATGCACCTGCATACCGGCCTGGTGAGCGTCGCTGACCAGCGAGCTGATGATCAGATCGTCACGAGTGGACGCCGGGTTGATGATCATGCCCTTCTCCGGCCCCACGCCATCGGCGTACTGCGCCAGTTCACGCATCCCACTGGCACTGAGCATCCACTGATAGCCCTCATCATCCCCCATCAGCTGCACCAGTTTCAAGTCCACACCCAGCGCTGGCAGTACCTCATCATGCACACGTTTGAGTTCGTCGAACTCAAAGGTCTGCACAAAGAGGTTGCTGTCCTTGCTGGTGTAACCGAAGCGTTTGAGTTCACTGATAATGGCGGTGCTGATGTCCTTGCCATTGTCGTGATGAAAGGCGGGTGACTTGATTTCCGGGTAAATGCCAGTGTCCTGGCCCGAGCTGCGGTTCATGCCTTGCACCATCTCCAGCTGCTCGGCAAAGGTGTGAATCCGGAAGTTGCCCTGCCACAGCGGGAAACGTTGCGGGTAAATCTGCTCTTCCTCACCGCTGGCGGTCAGCCGGTAACCTTCGGTAACCCTGAGCTGGCGCAGTTCGTCCAGGTCGAAGTCCACCACATAATGGCGCCCGTCTGCACGTGCGCGACCGGGAAACTGGTGCCGGACATCGGTATTGCGGTCCAGGGTGAGGTCATGCCAGACGATCAGCTGATCGTCACGGGTCATCACCACATCCTGCTCCATGAAGTCAGCGCCCATGGCGTAGGCCATGGCCACGGCTGGCAGCGTATGCTCGGGCAGGTATCCGCTGGCGCCGCGGTGGGCCACCACAATCTTGTCGGCCGCCCCTTGAGCATAGGCAGGCCCGATCGGCACCACATTCCCCGCTATCAGACCCATGACCAGGACTCCGCTCAGAATTCGCTTGATTGCTGCAGTTGCCATCAGTGTATCCCTTTTTAAGCCAGAATGGTGATACCGCCTGCCCCGCAGCCTACAACACTTCCATGTCCAATAGATGACACCCCGCCGCAACGCACGACTGCACGGATGCAGGAGGTAGAGCGACGCAGGATGCCCAAGCCGAGCTAGCTTCTTCAGCTTCCCAGTCTATAGCGGAGTTTGATGACGACCGTGTCGGTAATCCTCTCACTCCACGCATCAAACAGCAGGTCCTGATAATCCCCGGTCGTATTCCGCGGCAGGTTACTGCCACGTGTATACACAATAAACAGGTCCGACAGTGGCGCAATCTCCCAGCGATAGCGGGCCTGGAAGCTCATCTGGCTGACATTGAAATCGCCGGACGACATCGGCGGCCTGGGCACTTCAATCAGATGCCGCACGCCAGACTGGTCTATGCGATAGAACTCATCTTCACGGGCCTTGATGCCTGTCCACTGCATGGACATCCGGAACTGTTGTTTGGCGTTGATAAAATAACTCGCGTTCCATTCCGGGAACCAGCCAACGGCGGTGAATGCGGTCAGGCGGTCATTTCCCTGGTGCACCAGCCAGGAATCGCGCACGCGGTAATTGACGTTAAAATCGGTGGAGAAACGATCGTTGGGCTGCCAGTCGACACCAACACTGTAATTGATGTTGTTGTCACCCAGGTCTTCCTGTGAATTACTGATACCCACATTGAAGCTGATGGGCCGCGATCGGTCACTGCGCCAGGTAAAATCATAGGCCAGGCGATGCGGTATCTTATAGGTGCCGTTGCCGCGACTGAGCCGGTCATCAACGCGCGGCGGGAAGTAACGAAAGTTCATGCTCAGCTGGGTGTTGTCCTGGTAGGTCAGGTTCTGACCGAAGAACAGGCCCAGTCGCACCGGCCGGCCCTCCCCATTCCACTGGTTGATCACGTTCATGGTGCGCTGACGGCTGCGGTAACGTGTCAGACCTGATTCGGTGACGCTCAGCCGATAGTCGAGCACGTAGTGATCATTGCGCTGCACGTAACCAACGTCATTGATGTTCAGCGTGTCGTCCAGAAAGGTGCCGGTGAAGGCGTGATCGACGCCGCGCGAGGGGCGATAATTCAGGTCAAAGAACCCGCCCTTGCCGGTCACATCATCAACATCACTGTGCAACAGCTGGCCGTCAAACACCCAGCGGGTATCGCGTGAGAACCAGGCCACATCGACGCCATTGACGGTAGCTTCGCGGTCGGGGTGCTGCAAGCGTGTACCGATCCAGCCGATACCGCGGCGCCCGCCGCCGCTGGTGTCTTCATACAATAACCTGCCGACCGCAAAATCACGCCCCTGGGCCTGCAGATTGACCCGTGAACCATCGGCAGCGGTACCACGAATCACAGTATCGTCTTCGCTGGCCAGCAGCGATCCGTAGCGCCAGTTGCCCTGGGAACCGGTGATTTTTACGGCCCCCAGCAACTCGGTGGGTGTATTGCGCTCGGTGACACTGGTTTCCACGCCGGGCGGTATATCAAAGCCCGGTGCTGCCCCGATGCGCCGTGTGTTCAGCACGGTAGTGGGACCGAACGGCCCGCCGCTGGCGCGTGGAGACGTAGTGAAGACTTCCTGACCTTCCAGGAAAAACGTGCGCTTCTCTGAGAAGAACGTTTCAAACGCGCCCAGGTTGACGACGATGTCATCCGATTCCACGGTGCCAAAATCCGGGTTCAGGGTGGCCGACAACTGGGTATTGGAGTTGGGACGCCAGTACAGATCGGCGCCGACGCGGCCTTCACTGTCGCCGGTGATATTGTTGTAGGTCGCGGACGCGTAGGGATAAAACGTGAACTGCGTGCTGGGACTGACGCCTTGCAGCTCGAAAGTCTGGAATGCAGACAGATACTGGGGGTTGGTATTGGGCAGGGCCGGCCAGGACCAGGTCTCGTTGTCGGCCGCGTACATGCGCTCGGTGTAGATACCGATGTGCCGGGTGTCACCGCTATCCGGCAGGGTCATCATGCTCCAGGGAATGAAGATTTCCGCTGACCAGCCGTTCTCCAGCTCCTGGGTCTCCGCCTGCCAGGGGCCGTCCCAGTCGCGACTGATCTGCTTCTCCGGCAGTATCGTGCCATCCGACAGTGTGCCGCCCAGATTGATGCGCATATAGTAGCCATACAGACCTTCGCCGGACGCATCGATGGAAATGACGTAACCGTCGCGCTGCACACCGTCGTCCCGTGAACTCATGCGCGCCACCAGTGTCTCCGGCGGCTGGTAGTTCATGACACCGACATAAATGCCGCGCTGATTGTAGAAAATCCGTGTTTCAGTGGGCAAGGGCGCCGGCGCCAGTGTGTCCGGACTGATAACGCGCATGCCGTCAAAAGACGGCAACGTCTGCCATACCGCTTCATTCAGAAAACCATCAAGCTCGATATCGGCCACATCGCTGCCGACCTGCGCCATCTGCATAACACCACTGGCATTGGCCGGCTGAGCGCGCGCAACCGACACCATCGGTGTGACTGCGGCGACAACAAGACAGAAACTGAGGGTTTTTAACGCGAGTGAAACAAAGCGACCGGAAAACGACGCCCGGAGAAAAAAAGTCTGCATGAGGAGCGAATCCTTGTTTTTATGATTGACGGGATTATATCAGTTTGAATTCAAGCGACTAGCCCGAAGCACACTCAATGGCAGCGCGTTTAACAATGTCACAATGCGGCACGTTTGCGGCGAGCGGTCATGATTGTTCACAACATTGCCCTATTTCATCGCAAATTTTTTGGCGTTTTTGCTGTCTTAATGACTGACGGCAATATTCTGCCCCATTTTTTACTCAGTCAGCAGTTTGCAGTAGACACGAGGTTTATCCATGAGATTATTCAAGCGCAGCACCAATCCAATTTTTGTCGAGGAAGAGGATTACAACTGGGGGAACAAACGCGGCAAGGGCCTCCGACTCTTTCTGGTCCTGGTCACGCTGACCCTGATCGCCGGCGCCGCTATCACCATCGTCAATCCGTAAGCATCCCGCCCGTCAGCCATCAACAAAAAAGGCTACCCTTGTGGGGTAGCCTTTTTTGTCTGGTACAAAGCAGGTCCAATCAGGCCTTGGTGAACATCGGCTCGCCTTCGGAGGCCGGCTTGAACGTCTCACTATAAAGGAAGAAGTCGGTCAACACTGCTCGCAGATGGATGGATGCATTCAGGTTATCCACCAGCTCCGAGCTCATCTTCGGTTGCGCCAGCACAAAGCGAATGGTGGCGCTTGCCTTGCGAATATCATCAGCAATCACCTGCTCGTACTCATGCTGACTGTCACCGAGCGCCGCCAGCACATTCTGCATCGACGCCAGCATGTCTTCGAGCGTGGGCCGGGCGTGAGGTGGCGGATAATCGGTCTCATCATGTGGCGGACGCCCTTGTGCAGCATACGCCAGCAGGAACTCGTAGCCGGACTCGACCACCTCGATATCTTTTTCCAGATTCTTCACGTCGGTCAATCCTTCACCTTCCATTTGCCTGTATCGTGGTTCGCGCGCATTTCATCTTCGGAGATCCAGCCCTTTACCATGGACCGGGTGTAGAAAATCTTCTCCGGACGGACAGCAAAGTAGATGTGGATAGCAGTGAAGGCGACCAGCGCCAGTGTGGCCAGGCCGTGCAGCAGGAACATCAGACCCAGTTGAGCCTCGTCTGCCACCGATGGACGCTCCCAGAACGGCGTGCGGATGTTCATGAACAGGATGACGCCGGTAACAATCACCAGTAGCACCAGCAGGGTCATGGCCCAATGCATGCCTTTCTGTTCGAAGGAATATTTGCCGGGTTTGCGGTTTTCATCAAAGGGCTCGCCAAAATCAGACGGCGTCATGATCATGGACTTGAAGTCCTGCCAGAACGATGCGCGAATGATGTGAAAAATGACCACAAAGGTCAGCAGCAGACCCGCGATCCAGTGGATATCCAGCCAGGCGAAGCGTATGCCGATGATGGGCATCACACCTGTGGCAATAAGCACCAGCACAGAGCCGGCCATGATCCAGTGAAATGCGCGATCGATAGCATCGTGACGATGTACTTTCGGACCGGCTGCGGAGGGTTTGGCTTTTTTCTTGGCCAACGCAGCCATGAAGATGGCGTGAGCGGCAAGCAGCACCAGTATTGCGACGGCGACTACCCAAAGCAAATCCCAGGACACACCCAGAATGACTTCATCACCCCATACATCCCGTTTATAACGTACGATTTCCACGCGATTTCCCCTCATCTTTAAGATATTGTTTTTTAAGGCGCTTTTCCAGACACCATGTGACCTACACGCACGCAGTGAAGCAACTTCACCGCGCCTGCTTGACGCTTTCCGGGCTGCCTCGCAGAAACCTCGCTGACGCCGGCCGCCACCACTGACATTAAGCAAGTGTGCCAGTTCCCCGTACGATGCTTGTGAAGCCTAGGGATTCAGGGGGCATACAGGACGAGAAGGTTAATCCAGACATGAACTTTTATCAAGCCAAGATGCGCTGCCGGCCGGGATCGTCACAGCTTGACATATTTTCGTTCGGTGGTATTGTGTCCAGCCCCCGTAAAACAGCGTAATGTGGTTTTACGACCGTCCGGACATTGCCGGATACGCCGTCCGGGGTGCAGGCAGCGTCATCGAGCCGCGTCAAATCAAAAATCCAAAACCCACGCATCTTCTGGCTTGCAACGCTTGTAGAGCGATCGTGTCGGCCAGGAACGTTAACGATAGCCGAAGCGGAAATAACATAACGACATAACGAGACTTAGCGACTTATGACTGATCAGGCCCAATACCCCTACAAGTTTGGCTTCCCGGAACAGACCGGGCTCTATGACCCGGCGAGTGAAAAAGACTCCTGCGGCGTAGGCTTTGTTGCAGACATCAAAGGTCGCCCCAGTCACCAGATCATGCTGGACGCCTACCATCTGAACTCGCGCATGGATCACCGTGGCGGCTGTGGCTTTGAAGCCAACACCGGTGACGGCGCCGGCATCCTGATGGCGCTACCCCACACCTTTTTTGCCAACGTCGCCCGTGATGAGCTGTCTGCCACGCTGCCAGACAAAGGCAAATACGCGGTAGGCAACGTTTTCCTGCCACAGATCAGCAAAGAGCGTGAATTCTGCCGCGATGCTATCAATCAGATCATCGCCGAAGAAGGCCAGACCCTGCTGGGCTGGCGCGAAGTGCCGGTTGACGCTGACGGCGCTGACGTCGGCCCGGCGGCGCGCATGGCGCAGCCGCAAATCGAACAACTGTTTATAGGTGCGGCGGAAGGTCTGGACAAGGAGGCCTTTGAACGCAAGTTGTACATCATTCGCAAACGCTTCACCCACAAGCTGCGCGGCGACAAGTCGCTGAGCGAGGCCAAGATGGTCTACGCCTGCAGCCTGTCCACCAAAGTCATCGTCTATAAAGGCATGCTGACACCTGGCCAGCTGTTCCCGTTCTACAAGGATCTGACCAACCCGGCCTGCGAAACCCACATGGCCATGGTGCACTCACGTTTCAGTACCAACACTTTCCCGTCGTGGGATCGTGCCCAGCCCAACCGTTTCATGAGCCATAACGGTGAGATCAACACCCTGCGCGGCAACGTCAACCAGATGGTGGCCCGTGAAGGCACGCTGGATACCGATCTGTTTGGCGACAAACTGAAAGATCTGTTCCCGATCATCGATTCGGACTGCTCGGATTCCGGCTCCTTTGACGCCGTGCTTGAGTTCATGCTGCTGTCCGGCCGCTCTCTGCAGGAAGCGGTGATGATGATGATTCCGGAAGCCTGGCAGTCCGACGTCAACATGACCCAGGACAAAAAGGACTTTTACGAGTTCCATTCCGCGCTGATGGAGCCGTGGGACGGCCCCGCATCCATTGTGTTCTCCGACGGTCACTATATTGGTGCCGTGCTCGATCGCAACGGCCTGCGTCCCAGCCGCTATTATGTGACCCACGACGACAAGGTGATCATGGCCTCGGAAGTGGGCGTGGTCAAAGTGGATCCGGCCAACGTCAAGGAAAAAGGCCGCCTGAAGCCGGGCCGCATGTTCCTGCTGGACTTTGAGCAGGGCCGGCTGATTCCTGATGAAGAACTCAAGCACAGCATCGCTGCCAAGCGTCCGTACGGCGAGTGGCTGGCCACCCAGCGCGTCACCCTGGACAAGCTGTCTGATGGCAATGAAGCGCATTCGCTGGATTCAGACAACGTGCTGGCGCGTATGCAGGCCTTTGGTTACACCACCGAAACCATGCAGTTCATGCTGCTGCCGATGATCACCGAGGCGCGTGACCCGCTGGGCTCCATGGGCAATGACTCGGCGCTGGCCTGTCTGTCCGACAAGCCGCGCATGATTTATGACTACTTCAAGCAGCTGTTTGCCCAGGTCACCAACCCGGCCATCGATTCCATCCGTGAAGAAGTGGTGATGTCGCTGGAATGCTTTATCGGTCCGGAAGGCAATCTGCTGGAAACCCGCGAAGAACAGGCCCATCGTCTGAGCCTGAAACACCCGATCCTGTCCAACAAGCAGCTGCAGACCATTGCCAACATGGACTACAACGGCCTGCGCACCAAAGTCATCGACATCACCTACGGCCTTGAAGGCAAGGAAGACTTCCAGGGCGCGCTCGAGCGCATTTGCCAGGAAGCCAGCCAGGCGATCGCTGACGGTTACGCCTTTGTTATTCTGTCAGACCGCAAAATCAGCAAGTACCGGGTAGCCATCAGCGCTCTGATTGCCTGCGGCGCCGTGCATCATCACCTGATCAAGACCCATGAGCGTACCCGTATCGGCCTGATCCTGGAGACCGGTGAAGCGCGGGAAGTGCATCACTTCTGCCTGCTCACCGGCTACGGTGCAGACGCAGTGAACCCTTACCTCGCCTTCGAAGCGGTATGGCAGGCACAACTCGACGGCCTGCTGGGCAGCGACTACGACACTGAAGACAAAGTGGTGTACGCCTATAAAAAAGCCGTGGCCAAGGGCATGCTCAAGGTCATGGCCAAGATGGGTATCTCCACACTGCACTCCTATAAAGGTGCACAGATCTTCGAAGCCGTAGGTCTGGCCGACGATATCGTCAACCGTTGCTTTGTGGGCACCGCCAGCCGCGTGCAGGGCGTCAACTTTGCCACGCTGATCGAAGAAACCGAACGCCGTCACCGCCTGGGCTTTCCCGCCAAGGACGAGAATCGCATTCCGGTGCTCAACAACCCGGGTGACTTCCACTGGCGTAACGGTGGCGACAGCCACATGTGGGACCCCAGTGCCATCTTCAATCTGCAGAATGCGGCACGTACCAACAGCCCGGATGCCTACAAGGTGTTTGCCAAATACACCAATGAGCAGACCACGCGCGCCTGTACGCTGCGCGGCCTGCTGGATTTCCGCCCGAATACCACGGCTATTGCCCTGGATGAGGTTGAGCCGGCCAAAGACATCGTCAAGCGCTTCGCGACCGGTGCCATGAGCTTTGGCTCCATCTCCGAAGAAAGCCACGAGGCACTGGCAGTGGCCATGAACCGACTGGGCGGCAAGTCCAACACCGGTGAAGGCGGCGAAGACCCGATCCGCTTCCAGCCCATGGCTAACGGCGACTCCAAGCGCTCTGCGATCAAGCAGGTTGCCTCTGGCCGGTTTGGCGTGACCATCTGGTATCTGACCAATGCTGACGAACTGCAGATCAAGATCTCCCAGGGCGCCAAGCCTGGTGAGGGTGGTGAGCTGCCCGGTGGCAAAGTGGACGAGCAGATTGCCCGTATCCGCCATTCGACGCCCGGCGTTGGCCTGATTTCGCCACCGCCGCACCACGACATCTACTCCATTGAGGACATGGCGCAGCTGATCCATGACCTGAAGAACGCCAACCGTCAGGCCCGCATCAGCGTCAAGCTGGTGTCAGAAATCGGTGTCGGTACGGTTGCTGCGGGTGTCACCAAGGCAAAAACCGATCACCTGGTGATTGCCGGCCATGATGGCGGTACCGGTGCGTCACCGCTGACTTCAATCAAGCACGCCGGTCTGCCGTGGGAGCTGGGAGTGGCTGAAACGCATCAGACCCTGGTGATGAACAACCTGCGCTCGCGCGTGGTGCTGCAGACTGACGGTCAGCTGAAAACCGGCCGCGATGTAGCCATTGCCGCACTGCTGGGCGCTGAAGAATTCGGTTTTGCCACCGCACCGCTGATCACCCTGGGCTGCATCATGATGCGCAAGTGTCACCTGAACACCTGCCCTGTGGGCATTGCCACTCAGGACCCGGCATTGCGCAAGAAATTTAAAGGTCAGCCCGAGCACGTGGTCAACTACCTGTTCATGGTCGCCGAAGAACTGCGCGAGATCATGGCCAAACTGGGTATCCGTACCCTGAACGAGATGGTGGGCCGTGTCGATCTGCTGCAAAGCAACATCGCCATCGACCACTGGAAGGCCAAAGGCCTGGATCTGAGCAAGATTCTGGCACCGGCCAAGGCTGTGTTCCCGAACACTGGCACCTACCAGACCATCAGTCAGGATCACGGCCTGGACAAGGCGCTGGACAACCAGCTCATTGAACTGGCTGCGCCGGCGCTGGAAAAGGGCGAGAAAGTCGATATCGAACTGCCGGTGATCAACATCAACCGTGTGGTCGGCACCATGCTATCCAATGAGGTTGCCAAGCGCTGGGGCGAGCAGATGCTGCCCGACGGCACCATCAACATCAAGCTCAATGGCTCGGCAGGTCAGAGCCTGGGCGCGTGGTTGGCCAAGGGTATCACCATCACGGTCGAAGGCGATTGCAACGACTTCGTGGGCAAAGGTCTGTCCGGCGGCCGCATTGTGGTGTACCCGCCGAAAAACAGCACCTTCAAGGCGGAAGAGAATATCATTGCCGGCAACGTTAACCTCTATGGCGCCACCGGTGGTGAAGCCTACTTCCGTGGTATCGCGGCCGAGCGTTTTGCGGTGCGCAACTCTGGTGCCTCCGCAGTGGTCGAAGGTATCGGTGACCATGGTTGTGAATACATGACCGGGGGCCGGGTAGTCATCCTGGGCAAAACCGGTCGTAACTTCGGCGCCGGCATGAGTGGCGGTGTCGCCTATGTCTGGGACCAGGACCAGAGTTTTGCACGCCAGTGCAACACCGAGTCCTACGAGCTGGAAGGTGTCAGCGATGCCGCCGACCTGGATGAGCTGAAAACACTGATCAGTAACCACCTGCACTACACCGGTTCCACGGTGGCGCAGCAGATACTGGATAACTGGGATCAGGCCGTAAAACAATTCGTCAAAGTCATGCCCAGCGATTACAAGCGTGTACTGGCAGAAATGGCGGCAAAAGAACAGGCGGTCGCGGTTTAACAGCGAAGCGGACAGGATCATCGGGTACGGCCGTCCAACAACAGCCTGCCAGGATATAAATTTCGAAGAATGGGTTAAGACATGGGTAAACCAACGGGTTTTAAAGAATTTGAGCGCAAGACTGAACCGTATCGGGCGCCGGCGGAGCGACTCCTTGATTACAAGGAGATCTACACCGAACACGACGAGCAGCACCTGGCTACCCAGGGCGCGCGCTGCATGGATTGTGGCGTGCCGTTTTGCCAGTCTGACAACGGCTGCCCGGTTTACAACCTGATCCCGGAGTGGAACGATCTGGTTTACAAGGGTCAGTGGCGTGACGCGCTCGACCGCCTGCACAAGACCAACAACTTCCCCGAGTTCACCGGTCGTGTGTGCCCGGCGCCGTGCGAAGGCTCCTGTGTACTGGGCATTAACGAACCTGCTGTCACCATCAAGAACATCGAAAACGCCATCATCGACAAAGGTTTCGAAAACGGCTGGGTTCGCGCCAATCCGCCCAAACTGCGTACCGGCAAAAAGGTCGCTGTTATTGGCTCCGGCCCTGCCGGCCTGGCGGCCGCTGCCCAGCTGAATCAGGCCGGTCACGAAGTGACGGTGTACGAGCGCGCCGATCGCATCGGAGGCCTGCTGATGTACGGCATCCCCAACATGAAGCTGGAAAAAGATGTCATTGATCGCCGCGTCAATTTGCTGAAAGAAGAAGGCATCAAATTTGTCACCGGCGTTGATGTCGGTGGCAAGGGCGTCAACGGCATGCCCGCCGACGAACTGCTGGGTAAGGTCGATGCCATGTGCCTGGCCACCGGCGCCACCACTGCACGCGATCTGGGCATTCCCGGGCGCGAAGGCGCAGGCGTACATTTTGCCATGGAATTTTTGACCGCCAACACCAAAAGCCTGCTGGACTCCGAGCTGAAAGATGGCCAGTACATCAGTGCCAAGGACAAGAATGTCATTGTTATTGGTGGCGGCGACACCGGTACTGACTGTATCGCCACCTCCCTGCGTCACGGCTGCAAGTCGCTGGTCAACTTCGAGATCATGCCCAAGCCGCCGCGTGAGCGCCCTGCCGACAACCCCTGGCCGCTGTGGCCGAAGATCTACCGGGTTGACTACGGCCATGAAGAAGCCGCGCACCGCGATGGCAATGACCCGCGCGTGTATTCCATCAGCGGCAAAGAGTTCGTCCGTGATGAGCATGGCAAGCTGCTGGGCATCAATACCGTTGAAGTTGACGGCAATTTCAAGGAAGTGCCCGGGTCGCTCAAGTTCTGGGAAGCCGACCTGATCCTGCTGTCCATGGGTTTTCTGGGGCCGGAGCACTACGTCAGCAATCCGCTGGGGCTGGAGCTGGATCAGCGCTCCAACTACAAGGCTGAGTACAAGGACTTCCGCACCAACCACCCGAAAGTGTTCGCGGCCGGTGACTGCCGGCGCGGTCAATCGCTGGTGGTGCGCGCCATCGACGAAGGTCGCCTGGTGGCAGATGCCATCGACAAGTACCTGAGCGTGTAAGCATCAGACGTCATCAGGCAGCGGGCTGACAAAATCAGCTGCGCTGCCTGATGACATCCAGCCGCACCTGACGCATTAAAACGCTGCCACGATCGCTGTGCTACACTCCCTGAAATACCGGATCCTGCACCAGCAATGGATCCAAGACGGCGGATTTGCAGGATGAGCGCACCAATACTGGAACTGACGGACGTCACCAAACGCTACGGCGACTTTACGGCCGTCAACAAGATCAATATCAGCATTCCGCAGGGCTCCGTCTACGGCTTTCTCGGCCCCAATGGTGCCGGCAAAACCACCACCATTCGCATGATTCTGGATATCCTGCGCCCGGACGAAGGGCAGATCCAGGTACTGGGTGCGAGCTCCGCCATGAAAGTTCGCGACCGCATCGGCTACCTGCCGGAAGAAAAAGGTCTGTACAAGAAAATGAAGGTGTGGGCCATCATCGCCTACTTTGCCACACTGAAGGGCATGAACCGCCGCCAGGCCAAAGACAAGGCTTACGCGCTGCTGGAAAAGTACGGCCTGCATGACTTTGCCAACGCCAGCGTGGAATCGCTGTCCAAGGGTATGGGACAAAAAGTCCAGGTGCTATCCTCCATTGCTCACGACCCGGAGCTGGTCATACTGGACGAACCTTTCTCCGGGCTGGATCCGGTCAACCAGGAAGTTCTGGAGCAATTGATCCGTGATCTGTCCGCCAATGGTCAGACCGTGATTTTTTCCACCCATGTCATGCAGCATGCCGAGCGCCTGTGTGAACGCCTGCTGCTGATCACCCAGGGCAGCAAGGTATTTGATGGCACCGTTGATGAGGCACGGGCCATCATCCCGCGCCGCATCGTGCTGGAAACCCGGGACAATATCAGCCCCATCCGCTCACTGGACGGCGTGCTGTCCGTCCAGGAACATCCGGTTGACGACGATACCCGCCTGCCCGGCACGCGGCAGTGGGAGTTGTATGTTAAAGAACAGACCGACCCGCAACTGATCCTGCAGCACTGCTTTGAAAGTGGCGTGTCACTGAGTCGCTTTGATTTCACCCAGGCCAGCCTGCATGATGTGTTTGTTCACCTGGTCGGCCAGGAAGCCCGGGAGCACAACTTCAGATGAATACGCTTTGATGGGAACCGCCGCATGAGAGTCACGCTGCTGATCGCCTGGCGCGAATACATGGAGAACGTCAAAACCAAGGGGTTCTGGATTGGCGTGCTTCTGGTGCCTATTGTCTTCTTTTTGATCTTTCATGTATCCAGCCGACTGGCGACTGCCACGCCGACACGCTATTACCTGCTGATCGACCAGTCGGGCGAATACGCGCAAGCGGTGGAAACCGCCATCCGGCGCGAACACCAGCGCCGGATCATGCAGGATTTCATGCGTTACCTGCAAGAGAACCGGCTTGACGCCGATGCCGCCAGCTTTCGCGCGGAACCGTCATCACAACTGAATCAGCTACTGGACAACTTTGACAACGATGAAGTCGCAGCACTGGACCAGTGGCTTGTCAGCGGCGGCCTGGATTATGCGCTGACCATGGCACAACCCTACCTGCGCGACGACGCGCCCGAATTCACAGAACCGCGACCACAGTTTGTCGCTGCCACGTTACCACCGGAGGTTGACCCGGAAGCTGATGCGCAAGACATCGTTGAACAGTTACGGCCCTATCTGAATGGGGAACGCCGTATCAACGTGGACGGTGACAGTGCCAGCCTGTTTGCGCTGGTCCTGATTCCCGAAGATGTTGATCAGGATATTGTGCGACCGGCTACCATTCAGGGTCTGATGACCCCGGATGCAGGACCGCGCGGCGTGCAGTACTGGGCCGGCAACCTCACCGACACGCGGCTGTCAGGGGCCATCCAGAACAGCATCAACAGCGCCATCCGTCAGCAGGAGTATGCCAGCCAGGGCATCGACATCGCCGCCGTGCGCGATGTACAGCGCACGCGCTTGCCACTGAGCCGGCTCGATCCTGGCAAGGAGGCCGGCGAGGAAGCTGTAAGCCTCGCCGATACCTTCCGGCAGTGGGCGCCCATGGGTTTTGTTTATCTCATTTTCATTTCGCTGATGCAAAGTGTCCAATACCTGCTGAGCAATACCATCGAGGAAAAATCCAACCGGATAATCGAAGTGCTGCTGGCCTCGGTCACACCGGGCGAGCTGATGATGGGCAAGTTGCTGGGGATCGGCATCACCGGCATCACCACCATTCTGGCCTGGATCGTCTCGTTCTTTGTCTTTATCCGGCTGTATCAGACGGTTGAGACGGCGATGATCGTACAGGTGCTGGACGTGCTGCTGAGCTCGGATCTGATTCCCTATTTCGTTTTTTACTATCTGTGCTGTTACGCGCTGTATGCTGGCATCTTTCTCGCCATCGGCAGTTTATGTAACACCCTGAAAGAAGCGCAAAGCCTGATGATGCCGCTGATGGCGGTACTGGTGGTGCCCATCCTGACCATGAGTTTCATCGCCCAAGACCCCAATGGCACGCTCGCCCGCGTGATGTCATGGATTCCGCTGTTCACACCGTTTACCATGATGAACCGGGCTGCCGCGCAACCGCCGATGGTTGATGTGATTGGCACCACGATTGTGCTGGTGCTGACCACCGCTGCCGTATTGTGGTTGTCCGGACGGGTGTTCCGGCAGGGGATCCTGCGCTCCGGACAACCGCCGCGCGTTATTGAACTCTGGCGCATGGTGCGCCGCTCGGCCAGCTGAGGAGCCAAACCTTGTCAAAACAGACGGTGGAATACCGCGCCTTTATCTTCGTGCTGGCACTGATCACCCTGGCTTTTCTGACAATTCTGCAGCCGTTCTGGAGCTCGATCTTCTGGGCCTGTGTGATGACCCTGCTGTTTTTCCCACTGCAACGTCGCCTGCTTGCCAGACTGGACGGCAGGGAGTCGCTGGCCGCGCTGCTGACTCTGCTCGTCGGCGTGTTCCTGGTGGTCATTCCGGTCACAGTCATTGCCTTCGCGTTTGTTGCCGAAGGTGCCCAACTGTACGAATTGATAGAAAATCAGGAAATAAACCCGGCACAATTTTTCCAGCGTATCGGCAATGCTGTCCCGGTGATCCCCGACATCCTGCAACGCCTGGATATCGATGTCTCGAATCTGCGCGCCTACCTCTCGGACTCGGCAATTACCCTGAGTCGGCTGCTGTCACAGGAAGCAATCAGTTTCGGCCGCAACACCGTCAGCTTCACGGTCGGGCTGGTGCTGATGCTGTACCTGACCTTTTTCCTGTTGCGCGATGTCTTAAAACGGCTATTCTAACTCACACGGCAGCCGCTTGCAGCTCAGCT
>CAJXPR010000056.1 GCA_913058135.1 uncultured Gammaproteobacteria bacterium | reverse complement strand
ATCTACACAGAGTAGATCGTCGGCAGCGTCAGATGTGTATAAGAGACAGCGTCAGCATCTGACTGAATTCATCAGCCTGGGGCGGGACCTGCAGCCGCTCAACTTTGAGGTTGGCGCGGTGACCTCGGATTTACTGCACTATCGCTGGACCAGGCAGTGACCCGGATCAAACAACCCAGGCAGTTGGCGCTGCGTCTCAGGCTGGATGACGAGGCGACGTTTGACAATTTTTATGACTCAGCCAACCAGGCGGTGGTAGCCCACCTGCGGCATTGTGTCCGGCAATGGGCAGAACATGGCAGCGTTGAAACCGGGGGTACGCTGCTAAAGGAATTTGTCTGGCTCTGGGGCAACAGCGGGGCAGGTTGTTCACATCTGCTGCAGGCAGTGTGCCACGAGCTTGATGCGCTCGGTCAACCGGTGTTTTACCTGACTCTTTCTGCGTGGCGGGAGTTGTCGCCCGACGTTCTCTGCGGTCTGGAGCAGGTATCTGCGCTGTGCCTCGACAATGTGGATGAGGTGGCGGGTATCCCGGAATGGGAAGAGGCCCTGTTTCATCTTTACAATCGCATGGCAGCCCGGCAGACTCCGCTGCTGGTAGCGGCGCGCAGCAGCCCCCAATACACACCGTTCCGCTTGCAGGATCTGCATTCCCGGCTGCAATCGGCCGCCGTCTTCCAGCTTCAACCGCTGAGCGATGACAACAAGGTTGCCGCGCTGAAGATGCGGGCCGCGCATCTCGGTTTCGATCTGAATGATGAAGTTGCCAGTTATCTGGTTCATCGCAGCGAGCGCAGTATGACGGCCCTGATCGCCGTGCTGCACGACCTGGACCGTCATTCCCTGGAAACCCAGCGCAAGGTGACCATCCCGCTGCTCAAGTCGCTGATGACTGGATAAGTGTTACAGGGTCATCCCCAGATGCTTTTTGGCCATCCGGATGTACATCAGCAGGGCGCAAAACAGGCCCACGCACAGCACACTGTAAACCAGGCCATAGAACAGCTCGCCCGGCACAAAGGCTGTCACCACCGCGTGAGTAAAGTACATCAGCACCACGAAGCTGAGCCAGGCGTAGGTACGCAAGGTGTTTTTACGCAGACCTGGCAGAAAAATCAGTAGCGGCAACAGGCGAAACAGCCACAGGAAAATGGCGACGCCCAACGGTGCACCGCGGAACAATGTCAGGATGGCATCGGCGGTAAACAGGCCCAGCATGCCAAAGTAAAATACCAGTACTGCTTTACGTGACTGTGTGACAACCGCTGGTACGGCAGGGCTGCTCGTGTTTGTGTCTGGTTCCCAGATGCTGGTCATAGGGTTTGGCTCGTTTTTGGAAAGAATGGGTGGTCAGGGAGCGAGTTTGAGTGCCAGGTAACCCAGGCGCTTGCCCAGTGCCAGGCACAATGATTTTTCGTCGTCGCTAAGGGGCAGGTCACTGTCCTTGCCGGCCATATGGCTGGCACCGTAGGGTGTGCCGCCGGTCTGGGTGCGCATCAGCGCCGCCTCGCTGTAGGGCAGGCCACAAATCAGCATGCCGTGGTGGAGCAGCGGCAGACTCATGCTGAGCAGAGTTGATTCCTGCCCACCATGCAGGCTGGAGCTGGAGGTAAACAGCGCTGCGGGCTTGTTGACCAGGGCACCGCTGGCCCACAGGGCCCCTGTGCCATCCAGAAAGTATTTCATGGGCGCCGCCATATTGCCAAAGCGGGTCGGACTGCCCATGGCCAGCGCCGCGCAGTGGCGAAGATCGTCCTCGTTACAATACACCGCGCCGTGGTCAGGGACGGCGGGGATGCTGGCGATATTGTCGGGCGACACCGGCGGCACGGTTCGCAATCGCGCTTCAATCTCGCCGGCCTGTTCTGCACCGCGGGCTATCAGGGTCGCCATTTCGGCCGTGGCGCCATGTCGGCTGTAATACAGTACCAACAGGTAGGGCAGGGGGCGGCTCACGATATCAGCTCCAGCACTCTTTCCGGCGGCCGCCCGATCACCGCCCTGTCTCCCACTACCACGATAGGGCGCTCGATCAAACGCGGGTGTTCGCTCATTGCGTCAATCAGCTGGTTTTCGCTCAGGGCGCTGTCGCTCAGGTTCAGTGCAGTGAATTCCGCTTCGCCTTTGCGCAGCAGTTCCCGGGCCGACATATTGAGACGCTTGAGCAGACGTCTAATTTCCGCCGGTGCAGGCGGTGTCTCCAGATACAGGACCTGCTCTGGTACGATCCCGCGTTCCTGCAGCAAGGCCAGCGTTTGGCGCGACTTGGAGCATCGCGGGTTGTGATAGATGACAACGTTATTCATGGTCTTCGCTCTTGATCAGATCTTTTAGTGTGGTATCGCCACATGATTGTCGCCAGGTTTTTTCGGCGTCATCCAGTATGGCGCGAATCTGCATTTGTTCGGCGCAGCATGAGCGACTGTCTGGATGATCCTTGGCGTAGTTGCGAACCTTGTGTCGAAGTTCGTGCAGTCGGCAGTTGTCAACGGTAGACACCGGCAGGTAGCAGGGCGGGCTTTCGTCGGTGGCGCGAATGAATCCGATCGCCATCAGTATCTGCACGGCGGATTCTATCATGGCCGGACTCATTCGGGTGTAGGCCTGCAACTCATCCGCTGACCACGGTTCGACACCCTGCTGAAAGCGTTTGACGATCAGGTAGGCAATGGTGAGATCAACTTCCTCTTTTAGCCGCAGGCTCAGTTTGGGCGGCTCGCGCCCGGCATAGGTCTTGGACGGGTGCTGGTGGTAAAACGCCACGGATGAGCCGATCAGCAGCATCAGCCAGCCCAGGTAGATGACCAGCATCAACAGGATCACGGCGAAGAATGCCGCGTAGATGACGGCGTTGGCTGAGTATTCGGTAATGAAGTTCTGGAATACCCAGCCCATCAGTTTCCAGGCGATGGTGGTGACAATGCCGCCAATAAACGCCGAGCGAAACTGGACGCGGGTATTGGGGATAAAAATGAAAGCCAGAGCAAACGCCAGGGACATAAACAGGAAAGGCGTGATCTGGCCGATCAGCTGCAGCAGGAAGCCCCCAGTGGGCAGGCTCTCCAGTAACCGGACAAAAAACACCGTGTTGACGTATGAGGCGAGGCCTACCGAAATCAGGATCAGTAGCGGCGCCACGATGATGGCAAACAGGTACTCACTGATCCGGCTGCCGATGCTGCGCGCCTGCGCCACCGACCAGATGTAGTTGAAGGACAGCTCAATGCGCTGCATCATGGTCAGCACGGTGTACAGTAATACGCCAAGACTGACAACACTCAGAACGTCAACGCGGACATTGTCGACAAAGCCGACGACGTTCTGGGCAATCTCAATGCTGTATTCGCCCATGAACGGCTGCAGCAGTCCAAGCAATGCCGGTTCCAGTTCGTTGTGTACACCCAGGCCTTTCAATACAGCAAAGGCCAGTGCCAGCAACGGCACAAAAGCAATGACGGTATAGTAGACAAGGCTCATGGCGCGCAGGCTGAGATTGCCCTGGGCCAGGTCCCGGATCACCGCATAGCCGATTTGCAGCGCCCGGATGCCGGCGCGCTGCCAACGGTTTTCGGCAGGTCGGTCGCCCCACAGAAAGCTGACGGTTCTGGTTTTCAGTTCCTGTAATGACCTTAGCTGCATATCACTCCTGTCATCCGGTTGCTGCCACGACCCAATCAGCCTGGCAGGCGGTCACCCAGGAAAGCCAGGATAGCGTCAAGTGCCACCATTTCGGGCTCGGCGGCGCGGCGCGACTTGTACTCCAGCTGATTGTTCTCCAGTCCGCGTTCCGACACGACCAGACGGTGCGGGATGCCCATCAGTTCCATGTCGGCAAATTTGACGCCGGGACTGGTCTTTTTGTCCCGGTCATCCAGTAATACTTCATAACCGGCTGCTTCCAGGGTTTTCAGTAACTGATCGCTGACCTCCACCACCTGCTGGGATTTGTGTGCGTTCAGCGGGATGATGGCGATCTGGAAAGGCGCAATGGCGTCGGGCCAGATGATGCCATTGTCATCTTGATTCTGCTCAATGGCGGCCGCCACAATACGGCTGACACCGATGCCATAGCAACCCATGGTCATCAGCACGGATTTGCCGTTTTCATCCAGCACCGCTGCGTTCATCGCCTTGCTGTATTTGGTGCCCAGCTGGAAGATGTGACCAACTTCAATACCGCGCTTGATAGCCAGAGTGCCTTTGCCATCGGGGCTGAGGTCACCTTCCCTGACTTTGCGGAAATCGGCCACGGCGTCGAAATGACACTCCTTGCCCCAATTGGCCCCGGTGAGGTGGTAGCCGTTGCTGTTGGCACCGCAGACAAAATCCGTCATGTGCTCAACGCTGCGGTCAGCGATGGCCGGGAAGGGCAGCCGTAGCGGGCCCAGACAGCCGGGCTGGCAACCCACGGCCGCCTGAATCTGTTCGTCGCTGGCGAAGGTGACCGGCACGGCGACGCCGGCCAGTTTTGCCAGTTTGACTTCGTTGACTTCCTGGTCGCCGCGGATCAGCAGCGCAACCAGTCCGTGCTGATTGCTGTCATCGGCGGATTTGACAATCAGGGTTTTGACCAGTTGCGAGGCGGTAATCTGCAGCCGCTCCGCAACTGCCTCAATGGTGTGGGCGTCGCCGGTCTCTACCTTGACAGCTGCATCACTGCCGGGCGCCGATGTGCCGGAGGCCTGGTCGGGAATAATGCCATCGGCCAGTTCTATGTTGGCTGCGTATTCACCGGTGGAGCTGAACACAATATCGTCTTCCCCCGACTCGGCCAGAACATGGAACTCATGCGAAGTGCTGCCGCCGATATTGCCGGTGTCAGCCAACACCGGCCGGTAATCCAGTCCCAGCCGTTCGAAGATATTGCAATACGTCCGGAACATGAGGTCGTAGGTTTGTTGCAGCGAGGCCTCGTCGACATGAAAGGAGTAAGCGTCCTTCATCAGGAACTCGCGCGCGCGCATGATGCCAAACCGCGGACGGCGCTCATCGCGGAACTTCATCTGTATCTGATAGAAGTTGGCCGGCAGCTGTTTGTAGCTGTTGAACTCGTTGCGGATCAGGTCGGTGATGACTTCCTCATGGGTGGGCCCCAGGCAGAAGTCACGGTTGTGCCGGTCAACAAAGCGCAGCAGTTCCGGTCCCATCTGATCCCAGCGCCCGGATTCCTGCCACAACTCGGCTGACTGCACCACGGGCATGGACACCTCCATGGCGCCGGCGCGGTTCATCTCCTCACGGACAATGGCGGTCACCTTTTGCAGTACCCGCAACCCGGCCGGCAGCCAGGTGTACATGCCACTGGCCAGCTTGCGAATCAGGCCGGCGCGCAACATCAATTGATGACTGATGACTTCGGCGTCAGCCGGGGTTTCTCTGAGTGTGGCGATAAGGTATTGACTGGTGCGCATGCAGGTCCTGCTGTGGGTTTCCGGGTGTAGAAAGAAAGGTCAGCAGCCCGGCGGAGATCGTTGCCCCGCCGGCGATGCTGACCCGTTGTTGCGTCTGGTTGAGTGTTACTGAGCGAATTCTTTCAGTTTTTTCAACGGCAGAACCTTGACGCGGGTGCTGGCTGGTTTCTTCGGGATGTCCATGGTTTCACCCGGCTTGAACGGGTTGGGCACACCTTTGCGCGCAGGTTGCGGCGGGCGTTTGACAGCCTTGATCTTGAGCAGGCCGGGGAGGGTGAACTCACCGACGCCGCGCTTTTTGATGTGCCGTTCGATCAGGTCGCCCAGTTCATTCAGTACTGCATCAACCTGCTTTTTGCTCAGGTCAGTGTTTTGTGCAATTTCTGCCAGGATCGCCGTTTTGGTGTATTTCTCGGTAATGGCCGTGGTCTTTTTGGCGGGTGCTTTTGCTGCTGGTTTGGTAGCTGCCATGCTGATTCTCGTGTGTAGTGAGGTGAATGGTTTAATGACGCGTCACGGTGAGTCGCAACGTCGCAGGCGGAAATGACCGCACGAGCCGTTATTTATAAAGGATTGCAGGGTCTGCCGCAAGTGCTGAAAGGCTCTGTCACCAGTGGTTGCGCAAAAAGTTTTTGGCGGTGCTGCCTGATGGTGCAATATTGGTGCGTCTAATACCGCAAGACAGGTGATGATCGTCGGAAATATAGGGTATAATCAGCGGCTTTTGAGCGAAACTGCTTTCTTTGTAATTGATTTGTCTGCGGTCCCGCCGGCCGGTGTGATTCAAACCACCGTCACGCCTCGGGACGACGACCCGGATAGAGAGACTTATTTTTATGCCGATTTATGAGTATCAATGCAAGGAGTGTGGCCACCGGCTGGAAGCTATCCAGAAATTCAGTGATGCGCCCCTAACCGTTTGTCCGGCCTGTCATCAGGCAGGGCTGACCAAACAGTTGTCAGCGCCCAGCTTTCGTTTGAAAGGCGGCGGCTGGTATGAGACCGATTTCAAAACCGGTAACAAGCGTCACGGTACCCAGGACAGCAGCGCAGCCGGTAGCTCGTCAACAGACAGCAAATCATCAGGCAGCGAAGCAGCGGGCAAGGGCAGTGCTCCGGCATCGGGAACCGCCGCCTGATCGTTCGCGTCAGAATCCACCTCCAGAACAACCTTGCAGGAACGTTAGTATGCGCAGCCATTATTGCGGAGAATTAAATGAAGCCCGGATTGACGAAACGGTCAGTCTGTGTGGCTGGGTCCATCGTCGCCGTGATCATGGTGGCGTCATTTTTGTGGATCTCAGGGATCGTGACGGTCTGTGCCAGGTCGTGTTCGACCCTGATCGCGCTGAAACGTTTGCGCTGGCCGAAACCCTGCGCAACGAGTTTGTGGTGCGCGTCACCGGTCTGGTGCGGGCGCGCCCGGATGGCACCGTTAACAAGGAGCTGCCCAGTGGTGGTATCGAGGTGCTGGCGCACGAACTTGAAGTGCTCAGCATTGCCAAAACACCGCCATTCCAGTTGGATGAGCACGCCTCGGTCAGCGAAGATGTGCGCCTGCGTCACCGCTACATAGACCTGCGTCGTCCGGAGATGATTGACCGGCTGCGCTTCCGTTCCAAGGTCACCAACACCATCCGCAACTACCTCGATGAGCATGGTTTTCTGGATATCGAGACCCCGATTCTGACCCGTGCCACGCCCGAGGGTGCCCGCGACTACCTGGTGCCCAGTCGTACCCATCCGGGCGAGTTTTTTGCATTGCCGCAATCGCCGCAGCTGTTCAAACAGATCCTGATGGTGGCTGGCATGGATCGTTACTACCAGATCGCCAAATGTTTCCGCGACGAAGACCTGCGCGCCGACCGGCAGCCGGAATTTACCCAGATCGACATCGAAACCTCGTTCATGAACGAGGAACAGATCATGGCGACCACAGAGGAAATGATCCGGCAGACATTCAGGCGCCATCTGGATGTTGATCTGGGCGAGTTTCCGCGCATGACCTGGGGCGAAGCCATGCGCCGCTTCGGTTCGGACAAGCCGGATCTGCGAATTGATCTGGAATTTACCGACATCGCTGACCTGATGGCCGAGGTGGACTTCAAGGTTTTTGCCGGTCCGGCCAAAGACCCGGGCAGCCGGGTAGTCGCCCTGCGCGTACCGGAAGGTGCGTCGCTAAGCCGCAAGCATATTGATGACTACACCAAATTTGTGGGCATTTATGGCGCCAAGGGACTGGCCTGGATCAAGGTCAATGATATTGATGCGGGCCTGGAAGGCTTGCAGTCACCCATCATCAAGTTCATGCCAGAGGCGGTGGTGAAGCAGGTGCTGGAGCGTCTGCAGGCGGCCACCGGTGACATCATTTTCTTTGGTGCCGACAAGGCCAATATCGTCAATGAAGCCATTGGCGCGCTGCGTTTGAAAGTGGCTGCCGATCTGGGCAAGGTTCGTGACGGTTGGGCGCCCCTGTGGGTGGTTGACTTCCCGATGTTCGAGCGCGACAAGGAAGGCAACCTGAACTCCCTTCACCATCCGTTTACGGCCCCGTCGTGCACGCCGGACGAGCTGCGCGACAACCCGGACCAGGCGCTGTCACGTGCCTATGACATGGTGTTGAATGGCACCGAGCTGGGTGGTGGTTCGATCCGTATCAACCAGCCACAAATGCAAAGCGCGGTATTTGACCTGCTGGGCATTGGTGAAGAAGAGGCGCAGGAGAAATTCGGCTTCCTGCTCGCGGCACTGTCGTCGGGTTGCCCGCCCCACGGGGGGCTGGCCTTTGGTCTGGATCGACTGATCATGCTGATGACCGGCGCCACCTCGATTCGTGAAGTCATTGCTTTCCCGAAAACCCAGTCCGCCGCCTGTCCGCTCACCGATGCGCCAGGCCCGGTCTCTGCCAAGCAGCTGCGTGAGTTGAACATTCGCCTGCGGGAACAGCCAGCTACGCCTTCTGCCTGAGGTGGCCTGCACAGACGAGGCAGAACATGACACTTATTCTGGGCATTGATCCCGGGTCGCGGGCCACCGGTTTCGGTATTATTGAATCGGTCGGCAACCGCCTGAAATATGTGTCCAGTGGCTGTATCAGACCAGCCTTGGGTGAACACCCGCAGCGGCTGAAAGAAATCTTTCGCGGTATTTGTGAAGTCATTGAACAATACTCGCCACAAGAGTGCGCCATCGAAGAAGTGTTTCTGGGCAAAAGCGTGTCTTCGGCACTGAAACTGGGTCAGGCCCGGGGCAGTGCCATGGTTGCCTGCCTGCATCTGGATCTGCCTGTGGCTGAATATACCCCGCGCACCGTCAAGCAATCAGTTACCGGCTCGGGCGCTGCAGACAAGGTGCAGGTTCAGCACATGGTGAAGGTGTTGCTGGGGCTGCAGGGCAGGTTGCAGGCCGATGCGGCAGATGCGCTGGCCATCGCGGTATGTCATGCTAATACCCGGCAGAGTCTGATCAAGGTGGCCTCTGCCCGCAACTTCAGTCGCGGGCGTTTTCATCGTTAGCCTGCAGCGATTCCGAAAAGGGAGACAGTCGAGTGATAGGTCGTTTAAAGGGCATTGTGCTGGAGAAAAAGGCACCGGACCTGTTGCTGGATGTCAATGGTGTCGGCTATGAATTGCAGGCGCCAATGAGCACATTTTATCAGTTGCCTGCGACCGGGCAGGGCGTCCTGCTGCATACGCATCTGGTGGTGCGCGAAGATGCACATCTGCTGTTTGGTTTTTATGAGCAGCAGGAGCGTGCGCTGTTTCGTGCCCTGATCAAAGTCAGTGGTGTGGGTCCGAAGGTGGCGTTGGCGATTCTGTCCGGCGTCACCGCCGATGAATTCGTGCGTCTGGTGCGCCAGGATGATGATACGGCGTTGACACGCATTCCCGGGATTGGCAAAAAAACGGCAGAACGGCTGTTGCTGGAAATGCGTGACCGGCTCAAGGACTGGCAGTCGCCGACCGTTCCCGGTGATCGGGCGGGTGCGCCGCAACAGGCAAGCGGTGCCAGCGCTGTCAGTGAGGATGCCGAGACTGCGCTTATTGCGCTGGGTTACAAACCGGCAGAGGCCGCGCGGATGATTGTGCGCACACTGAAGGACAATCCGACACTCGAGCGTAGCGAGGAGATTATCCGGCTGGCGCTCAAGGGCATGGTATGACAACTGACAACAACAGGCTGATTTCACCGGCCCTGGGACCACAGGAACAATCCGTGGACAGGGCTATACGTCCGTTGGTGTTGGCCGATTACATCGGACAGGATGATGTCAAAACCCAGATGGACATCTTTATCAGTGCTGCCCGCAACCGCCGCGAGCCGCTGGACCACACGCTGATTTTCGGGCCGCCGGGCCTGGGCAAAACCACGCTGGCCAATATTATCGCCAATGAACTGGATGTGGCGATCAAAACCACCTCCGGACCGGTGCTGGAAAAAGCCGGCGATCTGGCCGCACTGCTGACCAACCTGGAAGAGGGAGATGTCCTCTTTATTGACGAAATTCACCGTCTGAGCCCGGCAATCGAAGAAATTCTCTATCCGGCGATGGAAGACTACCAGCTTGACATCATGATCGGTGAGGGGCCCGCCGCGCGGTCCATCAAGCTTGAATTGCCGCCCTTCACCCTGGTGGGTGCCACCACGCGGGCGGGCCTGCTGACATCACCACTGCGCGATCGCTTTGGCATCATCCAGCGTCTGGAATTCTATACCCATCCCCAGTTGACCGAGATTGTAGCGCGCTCTGCGCGCATACTGGGCTGTCAGATAGACGAATCCGGGGCCTTTGAAATCGCCCGTCGCTCGCGCGGTACCCCCCGGATAGCCAACCGTTTGCTGCGCCGGGTGCGTGACTTCAGTGAAGTGAAGCACGCCGGGCAGATCAGCAGCGAGATTGCTGGCCTGGCGCTGGACATGCTCAGTATTGATAACAACGGCTTCGATCACATGGACAGGCGCCTGTTGCTGACCATGATAGAGAAGTTTGGTGGCGGTCCGGTCGGCGTCGACAGCCTCGCGGCGGCCATCAGTGAAGAGCGCGATACCATCGAAGATGTACTCGAGCCCTATCTTATCCAGCAGGGCTACATGATGCGCACCGCCCGTGGACGCATGGTGACGCCACACGCCTACCTGCAGCTGGGCTTGCCGGCACCAGTTCACAAAACCGGCAACAGTTCATAATTCGGCCATATTTTATCAGCCTTTAGCCACGCACCCCTGTATTATAAGTTGTTAATTTGACTTATAATGCCGCCTGTTTTAAACGCTGTCTGTTTATAACAGCTGTCTATTGTTAACAGCTGTCTTTGGCAAGCTCAGACTTATCAGATAAGGGAGTGCCTGGTGGAAAGCTCGATAAGTGTCTGGTCACTGATACTGGAAGCAACATTGCCTGTGCAATTGGTCATGTTGATCCTGCTGGTGGCGTCGGTGGTATCCTGGGTCATGATTATTCAGCGCTGGCTGGTGCTCAGCAATGCCGAGCAGGGCATGTGGGGCTTTGAAAAGCGCTTCTGGTCGGGCATGGACCTGAGCCAGTTGTACCGTGAAGGCAGCAGCCAGCAGAAAGAAAATCAGCCCACCGGCGGCATGGAAAACATCTTCCGCGCCGGTTTCAAGGAATTCATGCGTCTGCGTCAGCAGGGTGGCGTCAGCGCCGAAGGCGTGATGGCCGGCGCTCAGCGTGCCATGCGCGTGGCGTACTCGCGCGAAGAAGAGAAGCTGGAAAAAAACCTGCCCTTCCTGGCTACTGTCGGGTCGGTCACGCCTTATATCGGCCTGTTCGGTACCGTCATCGGCATCATGAACTCCTTCATTGGCCTGGCGGAGCAGAACCAGGCGACGCTGCAGGTTGTCGCGCCGGGTATCGCTGAGGCACTGATTGCTACAGCGATGGGTCTGTTTGCGGCGATTCCCGCGGTAGTCGCGTACAACCGATATTCGAACCGTGTCGATGTGATTGCACAGAATTATATTACCTTTACCGAAGAGTTTGCCGGCATCCTGCATCGTCAGGTGGCCAGCGTACAGAAATAAACCAGTCATCAGCCCTGTCCTGTTACGGTAGAGAACGCGATGGAAATAGTCAGAAAACGACGCAAACCCATGTCAGACATCAATGTGGTGCCCTACATTGACGTCATGCTGGTGTTGCTGATTGTTTTTATGGTGACCGCGCCATTGTTGACGCAAGGCTTGCGGGTTGATCTGCCGCAGGTGGATTCCGAGCCCATGGACATGGATGAAAATGCCGAGACGCTGGTTATTGAGCTGACTGCAGACAATGAATTTTTTATCAGCCTGGGTGTCACCGAACAGGATGAACAGACGCCGGTGACACTGGCGACGATTGGTCAGCAGGTGGCCTCGATAGTCGAAGTCAATCCGACCATTGAGATATTTGTCGAAGGCGATGCCAGCGCCAGTTACGGCCCCTTTATTGGTTTGATGGAGGCCTTGCGTGTCGCCGGAGTCGAGAGCCCGAACCTGGTAACCAAGCCACTGGAATAAGTGTAGTGACAGCGTTTAACGGTTATCCAATATCAGTATTTCTCGCCGTACTGTTGCACGGTGCGGTGCTGGGGGCGCTGCTGCTGTTTCAGCAGGCAGAATCGGAAGTGCTGGATGTAGTAAGACCCCCGGCCGTGAAAGCGCTGCTGGTCTCGGAAAATCCCCAGGCGCGTAATGAGCGGGTGCAGCAGCAGAACCTGCAGCAGCAGCGTGAGCGGGAACAGCAGGAACAGGCCCGACAGCAGCGCGAACAGCAGCAACGCGAACAACAGGAGCGGGAAAGACAGGAGCAGTTGCGGCAGGAACAGCAGCAACAGGAGCAGGCCCGTCAGGCGCAACTGAGACAGGAGCGTGAGCGTCAGGAGCGCGAAGAGCAGGCGCGCGCAGAGCAGTTAAGAGAAGAACAGCGCCGTCAGGAAGAGGCGCGTCGGCTGGAGCAGGAGAGGCTGGAGCAACAGCGCCTGCAGGAAGCCGAGCGTCAGCGACAGGCACAGGCAGATGCTGCTGCCGCCGCCGCTGCGGGTGAAGCCGCTGAAACCGAAGCGGAAATGACGATGGCCTATACGGCGGTGATTCACGACCTGGTGCAGCGCAACTGGTCACGCCCGCCCAGTGCCAGAAACGATATGACAGCCGTGCTGAGGATCCGTTTGGTTCCCACGGGAGATGTGGTGGATGTGGAAATAGTCAGGTCGAGCGGTGATGCCGCCTTTGATCGCGCTGCGGAAAATGCAGTGCGCGCTGTAGGCAGATTTACCGAGCTGCAGGGCATGCCGCCGCGAATGTTTGAACGGAGTTTTCGTTCACTGTTGTTAACATTCAGACCGGAGGATTTATTAAATTGAAACGACATAGCCTGCTGGTACTGGTACTGACATGGTTTTTCTCCGCAACTATTCATGCTGCGGAGTTGAACATTGAGATTACCCGTGGGGTTGATAACCCCATTCCTGTCGCCGTTGTGCCGTTTGCCTGGGAAGGCGACGGCATGCTGGATGAGGACATCGCGCAGATCATCGGCAATAACCTGGAGCAGGTCGGTGAATTCCGTGCCTTGTCACGCGCCAATATGCTGAGCATGCCCAGGGAAGAGCGCGAAGTACATTATCGCGACTGGCGCATTCTGGCGCAGCAGTATCTGGTGGTCGGCAAAATCAGCCGCGTACCGGGTGGCCAGATGGTGCAGGTGCAGTGGGAATTCTTTGACATCAACCGCGAGCGCAAGGTGCTGGGTGAAGTGTTGACCGGCAGCGTCAGTCAGCTGCGGGATATTGCCCATGAGATCAGTGACGTGGTGTATCAGGAGATCACCGGGCGTCGTGGCGCATTCGCCACCAAGATCATGTATGTGTCTGCCGAAGGCGCCATCGGCGACACGACCTATCGTCTGCACTACGCCGATTACGACGGTCGTCGGGCGCAGGTGTTGCTGGAGTCGCGTGAACCGATCATGTCACCGGCCTGGTCGCCCGACGGCAGCCAGATTGCCTACGTGTCATTTGAAACTGACCTGCCGCGTATTTATATCCAGGATCTGGCCACGGGACAGCGCCGACAGGTAACCAATTTCCCGGGCATCAACAGCTCGCCGGTGTGGTCACCGGACGGCAGCAAGTTGGCGATGGTGCTGTCCAAGGACGGCAGTCCGGATGTTTATGTGCTGGATCTGGCTACCGATCAGCTGATGCAGATTACCGACCATCCGCGTGCGGAAACCGAACCGGCGTGGACACTGGACAGCCAGAATGTATTGTTTACGTCAGATCGAACCGGTCAGCCACAAATTTACCAGGCTGATTTGAGCGGCGGTTTTCCGGAACGCCTGACCTTCGACTGTTTTTATTGTGCCAAGGCCCAGTTTTTGCCCGATGGGGTAAATATGGTCCACGTCCGTCGCGCGACCCGTCAGGACAATACCTACAGTATTGCCATATTGAATATGGAAACCGGCCGGGTGATCACGCTTACCGACACAGCACTTGATGAATCTCCCAGCGTGGCTCCAAACGGCAGTATGATTATGTACGGCACAACCTTTAATGGCCGCGGCGTGCTTGACGCTGTTTCCATTGACGGGCGTGTGAAGTTCCGTTTACCATCCCCGCAGGGCGATGTACGGGAGCCTTCATGGTCTCCGTATTTGAATTAAGGTATTGTTGGTAAAGATTTTTGCAGTACTGGCGGTAAAAAATTGTAGTACCGGGCATCGAAGAATTTAATGTAAATAGCTTGTCTATTGGAGGACGCTAATAGTGGGTATGCAAATTAATAATATGTTTAGAACTGCGGCACTGGCACTGACAATTGCCGGTCTGGCAGCGTGTAGCTCAACCAGCGACACAGAAGAAATGCCGATGGAGACCAACGATACTGCCGCAGCTGACGCGGCCGCCGCTGCAGCCCGAGCCGAGCAACAGCGTCTGGAACGTGAACGTATGGAGCGCGAGCGTGAAGAGCAGGCTGCGCTGAACACAACAGTGTTCTATTTCGATTTCGATGTGGCTGAATTCCAGCCCTCGGATCGTGAGACGCTGATCGTTCACGCACGTAATCTGGCGTCAAACCCGAACCGTCGTGTACGCCTGGAAGGTCATGCTGATGAGCGTGGCACCCGTGAGTACAACCTGGCACTGGGCGAGCGTCGTGCCAACAGCATCCGTGACTTCCTGATCGTCAACGGCGCATCACGCAGCCAGCTGGAAACAGTGAGCTACGGTGAAGAGCAGCCAGCGGTTCGCGGTCAGACTGAAGATGCCTATCGTCAAAACCGTCGTGTTGAAATCCGGCCTGCAGGCTGATTAAGCCATGAAACGAATCCTGGCAATCGTCGCAGGTAGTGTAACGGCAGTCGTGTTCAGCACGGCTGCTTTTGCGCAGGCCGGTTCTTCCAATAATGAGGCACTGAATCTGTTACTGAATCAGGTGCAGGATATCCGCAGCGAGATGCAGACGTTGCGCGGTATGGTGGAAGAGCAGAGCTACGAAATAAGACGCTTGCAACAGGATTCGCTGGATCGCTATACGGATCTGGATGCGCGCATCAGTGCGTTGTATCAGGATATGGAAGCAGCGCGCACTGCCGGTGTCGCAATTGGCGCTGGCAGTGGCACTGTCGCTGGCGGTAGCAACCCAGGCAGCAGCAACCCAGGCAGCAGCAATACAGGTTCTGCGTCTAACCAGGCGGCCACGTCCGCATCCTCGACAGCAGCATCCACCGCATCTACCGCAGGCAGTTCAGCGGTGAATACGTCACCGATTGCGGCAGCCCAGACAGGTATCAGCAACGGTACCGCGCCGCCATCTGCTGCCACGGGCATGCTGACCGAGCAACAACTCTATGAGCTGGCACTGGACTCGTTACTGCAGGAGGAAGCCTATCAGCGTTCCGTGCAGGAATTCGACCAGTATCTGGCGCAATATCCCGATGGGCGTTTCGTGACCAATGCCTATTACTGGCAAGGCCAGGCCTACGTGAATCTGTCTATGTTCGAAGAAGCGCGTGCTGCTTTCGAAACGATTCTTCAGCAATACCCCGATGGTCGCAAGATCGAAGATGCCATGTACTCGCTGGGCACCGTTTATCACCGCTTGGGCGATAACGCGCGTGCGCGACAACTGTTGCAGGATGTGCGAGCACGATTCCCCAATACCTCCGCGGCCAACCTGGCCGATATCTACATGAGATCCCTGAACTAAAGGGATCCGCAACGACAAGTTCATGAACAAACCCCCCAGCTTGCGCATTAACGAAATCTTTTTTTCGCTGCAAGGCGAAAGCAGCACCGTTGGTTTGCCCACAACCTTTGTGCGCCTGACCGGCTGTCCGCTGCGTTGCGGCTACTGCGATACCGAATATGCTTTCCATGACGGCAAGATGATGCCCATCACGGACATTCTGGCGCAGGTTCGCGAAACCGGCGCACGGTATATTACCGTCACCGGCGGTGAGCCGCTGGCGCAACCCGATTGCCTGACCTTGCTGCGTGAGCTCTGCGATAAGGGCCTGAAGGTGTCACTGGAGACCAGCGGCGCCATGGATATCGCGGACGTCGATCCGCGGGTGACCGTGGTCATGGACCTGAAAACACCCGGATCAGGTGAGTGCGACCGGAATCTCGAAAGTAATATCGGTCATCTAAAGTCCACGGACGAAGTGAAATTTGTCATCTGTGACCGTCGCGACTACGAATGGAGCAAGGCCAAGATGGACCAGTACGATCTGGTCAGTCGGGTGCGGGAAATCCTGGTGTCTCCGGCTTTTGAGCAGATCGCCTACCGGGATCTCGCCGCCTGGGTATTGGCGGACCGAATACCGGTGCGGATGCAGGTGCAGCTGCATAAAATAATCTGGGGCGATGCGCCGGGGCACTGACGCGACGACCCTGACGTTGTATGCTTATGGTTTTAGAATTTCAGGCAAGGTAGCGTTGTGACACAGTCAAACCCGGGCCCCGGACATCACGGGAACGCCAAAAAAGCGGTCATACTGGTTTCCGGTGGCCTGGATTCAGCCACCTGTCTGGCCATCGCCCGTGCCGAAGGTTACGATTGTTATGCCCTGAGCTTTAACTACGGGCAACGTGCCAGTAGCGAGCTGGATGCAGCCATGCGACTGGCGACGGCGTTTTCCGTTCACCAGCACCAGGTTATCCCTTTGGGTATCGGGCAGCTGGGAGGTTCAGCATTAACCGATGCCTCCGTGGCCATGCCCGAATCCGGTGTGATGGCAGATCAGATCCCGGTCACCTACGTGCCGGCACGTAACACCGTATTCCTGTCCTATGCACTGGCCTGGGCGGAAGTGCTGCAGGCCGATGCCATCTTCATTGGGGTCAATGCGCTGGATTATTCCGGCTATCCCGATTGCCGACCCGAGTTCATCGCTGCATTTGAGCATATGGCCAACCTGGCCACCCGAACCGGCGTTGAAGGGCGACCAATCCGCATCAAAACGCCATTGATAAATTTGAGCAAGGCGCAGATTATCGCCATGGGGCACGAACTGGGCGTCAATTATGGCCTGACCGTATCCTGTTACCAGGCCGATGCCAAAGGGCGTGCCTGTGGCCGTTGTGACAGCTGCCGCTTGCGTAGAAAGGGCTTTGCAGAGGCGGGAATTGACGATCCCACATCCTACCTCGACACAGCCTTTGCTGGCTGAAATTGCGGTTTTTTGACAAAAATACTTGAGTTTTTTCTGTTGCGTAGTATGATGCGCACTCTCTTTTGCAGGGCGACGGTCCCGGAAAGATTTCCCCTCGGGGGCGTTAGCTCAGCGGTAGAGCAGTTGGCTTTTAACCAATTGGTCGATGGTTCGAATCCATCACGCCCCACCATTATCCGGATCACCCGCGCAATTCCTGTCACATTCGCCGGCACTCTCTCTGGCCAATGTCGATTCCGAAGAAAATCTCTGATCAAACGGTCATCTTTACCGGAACCTCTGCTTTACTCAGACGCCACGTAGCTATGCTATCATCCGCATTCTTTTTGACAGCCGAAAGACAGCACTATGACGCAATCATCTGCACAGGATAACCGACTGGCCGCCGACACCTTGCTGGTGCGTGAATACCTCGCCGCGGTGCCACACAAACCTGAATCCGATCAGGCGGAAAATCAGCGCTGCCGCGAAGCCATCAAAGCACTGCTGAAGGAGCGCAACGCAACGCTGGTGGCGCATTACTACACGGACCCGGAGTTGCAGGCGCTGGCCGAGGAAACCGGCGGTATTGTGGCTGACTCGCTGGAAATGGCGCGCTTTGGTCGTGACTGCGATGCTGATGTGCTGGTTGTTGCCGGTGTGCGTTTCATGGGCGAAACTGCATCCATTCTCAGTCCCGACAAAACTGTCCTGATGCCGACCACAGAGGCCACCTGTTCGCTGGACATTGCCTGCCCGATTGACCAGTTTGCTGCTTTCTGCGATCAGCATCCGGATCGGGAAGTGGTGGTCTATGCCAATACCTCGGCCGCCGTGAAAGCGAGGGCGGACTGGGTCGTGACCTCAAGCATTGCACTGGACGTAGTAGAGCACCTGAAAGATCAGGGCAAAAAAATCCTGTGGGCACCCGATCGCCACCTGGGTCACTACATACAGCAAAAAACCGGCGCCGACATGCTGTTGTGGGATGCCGCCTGTATCGTGCATGAAGAGTTCAAGGCCAAAGGCCTGATGGACATGAAAACCCTGTATCCGGATGCGAAAGTACTCGCGCACCCGGAGTCGCCGTCGTCGGTGCTGGCCATCGCTGATGTTATCGGGTCGACCAGTCAACTGATCAGGGCCGCCGTGGAACTGCCGGACAAGACCTTTATAGTCGCGACCGATCAGGGCATTTTTTATAAAATGCAGCAACAGGCGCCGGACAAGACGCTGATCGTGGCACCGACTGCCGGCAATGATGCCAGTTGCCGCAGCTGCGCCAGTTGTCCATGGATGGGTATGAATTCCCTGCAGGCCATGTACCTGTCACTGCGCGATCGCAGCAACCGGATTCAGGTAGACAAAGAGTTGGCCGCCAAGGCCATGGTGCCGCTGCAGCGCATGCTGGACTTTTCGCGCGAACGGCAGCTGACCGTCAAGGGCAAAGCCTGAGCGTCAGCCTGAACCGGAAAATCGGAAAATCAGCTTTGCTGTTCGCGCTGCAGCGTCTCTACATCACTGATGCGTTGTCGCAGGCGTGATATCAGCGGGATGTTTTCTTCGCGATCATTCTCGATGCGCAAAGCGTAACGCAGCTGTTCGCGAGCGCTGCGGAAGTCTCCCACCAGAATGAAGTATTCGGCCCGGGCCTGGTGCACTTTGCTGATGTCACCCGCCTGACCCTGCGTCTCGGCAATCATGTACCACAGGTTGTGATCATCGGGGCGGCGTTGCGCATGGGCTTCCAGAACACTGACAGCCGCAGCATAGTCGCGAATGCCGATCAGTGCGCTGGCCTTGGCCATGGTCAGCGGATGGTTGGCAGGATTGATGCGCAAGTGGTGCTCGATAAACGGCAGGGCAGTTTGCGGATCCCCGCTGTCGACCAGAATTTCAGCCTTGCTGGCAACATAGGTGATGCGATTTGGCTCTTTCGCCAGCAGCTGCTCGATCAGTTCCAGTGCCCGATCGTGCTGCTTGTCTTCAAAATAGGCCATGGCCAGGCCATAACGCAATCCATCGGTATTGTTGCTGTCGATGTTGTCCTGCAGACGCTGGCTGAAATCCTTGATGGCATTGGATTTGTTGGGTTCGTAATGAACCTGCACCCGCGCGCGCATCAACTGATACTCAAGGTCAGGGGGCGCTGCGCGTTCGGGGTACTGGTTGGCACGGCTGCGGGCATCCGATACCCGCGATTCAGTAACCGGGTGACTGAGCAGGAACTCCGGCGGACGCGAGGAGAAGCGTGTCATGGCCACCAGGCGTTCAAACAGGCTCGCCATGTCATCCGGATCGTAGCCGGCGCTGTACAGCGTGCGCAAGCCCAGACGGTCAGCTTCTGCTTCGTTCTGTCGTGAAAAGCGCAGCTGGTTTTCAATGGAGCGACCCTGCGCAGCCATCACGGCGGCCGGGCCGGCGCTGCTGCCGGTGCCCATCAGCACCACGCTGGCCAGCAGTGTTGCCAGCTCGGGTATGCGTCGGCGCTGCGCGTCTTCGACGCTGCGGGCAAAATGCCGCTGACTGACGTGAGCCAGCTCATGGGCAATAACCGAGGCAAACTCACCCTCGGTGTGGGCATTGAGGAACAGGCCACCATTGACGCCAATGATGCCACCGGGCGCAGCAAACGCGTTGAGCGCCGGACTGTCGATGATGACAAACGCCAGCCGGTAGTCCTGCAGGTCGCTGTGTACCGCCAGGTTGTGGGTAAAATTGACCAGATAGTCGTTGAGCAGGGGGTCGGTGATGGTCGGTGCGCTGCGGCGCACCGAGCGCAGAAACTCACGCCCCATCCGGTATTCTTCCTCCAGTGAATAAATACCGGATATGCGGTCGCCCAGCGTCGGCAGCTGCGACTGTGCCAGGCCTGGCGCCGGGGCGCTGAGCAGCATGAGGCTGGCTGCTACAGAGGTAATATGGCGAATTTTACGCATAATAAACCGCTTGCGGGTAAAGACGACAATGTGTTCAGTAGACCGATAATAACACAAATAATTCCACGACCTGCGTTCACGGCGTTTGTCGCCAGCGCCTGCAAGACAGTGCTATGCAGCGCTTCCCTTTGCTTGATAAAATGCGCGGTTATGGAAACTCAAGCTGATCAGGAACTGGACGTCACCGGGCTGCAATGCCCGATGCCTTTATTAAAAGCGAAGTTGGCGCTGAATGCGCTGGCACCCGCACAGATATTGAAGGTTGTCGCCACCGACCCTGGCTCCGAGCGTGACTTCTACGCCTTTGTGCAGCAAAGTCGGCATAAGATACTGGCTTTTGAAAAACACGCCGATACCTACAGTTACTGGATACAGAAAGGCTGAGTTGACCATGCGCAATTTTTTCAAGGGCTTTTTGAACCGCTATTTCCACGATGAAGAGGCGGTCATCTTTACCCTGATCCTGTTAACGGCGCTGATCGTGCTGTTAACCATTGGCTCCATTATTGCGCCCCTGATCGCCGCGCTGATTCTGGCCTATCTGCTCCAGGGCCTGGTGGGTACGCTACAGCGATTGGGGTTGAGCTACCTGCTGGCCGTTGTCATCGTCTATACCCTGTTCATCAGTGCCTTCACGGCAGTGCTATTGCTGCTGTTGCCGCAGGCCTGGCGGCAGGCGGCGCTGCTGGTTAACGAATTGCCGCGGCTGATCAGCGAGGGGCAGTCGCTGCTGCTGTTGCTGCCGGAAAGCTATCCCAACCTGCTGACTGAAGTCCAGATCCAGGAATTTATCCGCGGCCTGCGCGGCGAACTGGCTCTGTTCGGCCAGTATGTGGTGTCTTACTCGATTTCCAGCATCCCCAATATTTTCTCCTGGCTGATCTTTATCATCCTGGTGCCAGTGCTGGTGTTTTTCATGATGAAAGACAAGGTTGTGCTGGTCAACTGGGTTGCCGGCCTGCTGCCCCGGCACCGGCCCCTTATGCGCAAGATATGGCAGGAAATGGACCTGCAGGTTGCCAACTATGTGCGCGGCAAGGCGCTGGAAATCGTGATCCTTGGTTTTGTCAGCTATATTGCTTTCATGTTGATGGGAATGAATTACTCTCTGCTGTTGTCTATTCTGGTGGGCCTGTCGGTGATCATCCCGTTTATCGGCGTGGCCGTGGTGGCGGTGCCGGTGGCCGCTGTATCCTACGTGCAATGGGGCATGGGCAGCGAGTTTGTCACCATCATGGCCCTGTATACGGTGATCCAGCTGCTGGATGCCAATGTGCTGGTGCCGATCATTTTTTCGGAAACGGTGAATTTGCATCCGGTGGCGATCATTGCTGCGGTGCTGGTGTTTGGCGGTCTGTGGGGTCTGGCGGGGGTATTTTTTGCGATACCGCTGGCGACACTGATCAAGGCCATCATCAATGCCTGGCCAACACACCAGGATGTGGGTGGTCCGTCGCCCTGATCGACCGGGCTTGTCCGTGGCCGGCATTTTTCCCCGGCGGCGCCCTGTGGTAGAGTCTGCAGCCTGAGGCGGCGGGCACACGTGCTTTTTGTTGTTTCAAATTAAAAATAGTCGTTTCAAATCGAGGTTTGCATGATTCAGGGCAGTATAGTTGCCATCGTTACACCCATGTTGCCCAATGGCGATATTGATTACCCGGCATTCGACCGCCTGCTGGAATGGCACGTTGAAAGCGGTACTGACGCCGTGGTTGTGGTAGGCACCACCGGTGAATCCCCGACCCTGGACATGGATGAACATACCGCTGTCATCGCGCGCTGTGTGAAAACCATCAATGGTCGTATCCCAGTGATTGCCGGCACCGGTTCCAATTCGACCAGTGAAGCCATCTATTATACCCAGGCCGCCAAGGACCATGGCGCAGATGCCTGCCTGCTGGTGACACCGTATTACAACAAACCCAGCCAGGAAGGTCTTTACCAGCATTTCAAGACCATTGCTGAAAGTGTCGACATTCCACAGATTCTCTACAATGTGCCGTCACGTACCGGCTGCGATCTGTTGCCGGAAACGGTGGACCGGCTGGCCGATCTGCCCAATATTGTCGGCATCAAGGAAGCAACCGGCGACCTGGATCGTGGCAGGCACGTTATCAGTTTGTGCGCTGAACGTATTGCCATTTACAGTGGTGATGATGCCACTGCCATGGACCTGATACTGATGGGCGCCAAAGGCAATATCTCCGTGACGGCCAACGTGGCACCTGCCCAGATGCATGAAATGTGTCGTCTGGCGCTGGCCGGAGACAGCGAAAAAGCCAGTCTGCTTAATGCCAGGCTGGCGGGTCTGCACAATGCGCTGTTTCTGGAATCCAACCCGGTGCCGGTGAAATGGGCGCTGTATGAGCTGGGCTATATCCAGAATGGCATTCGTCTGCCACTGGTGCCCCTGAATAACGCGTATCGAATTCCGGTCCGTGAAGCGATCCGGCACGCCGGACTTGATTAATTCGTCACAGGTTTAACACCATGTTGTCAGTGAGTACCCGAAAACAGATACCTCAAGTGTCACGAACTCTGGCCCTGCTGGTGCTGGCTACCAGCCTGGGCGCCTGCTCGTGGCTGGGCGTCGGTGGCGAGGATGGCTGGTTGCGCGATCGCCAGGGAGAGTACCTGCGTGCAGAAATCACGCCGCCCATGCAGATTCCTGCCGAGCTGGACAGCTATACCATTGATGAGCTGTATTACATTCCTGAAGAAGCGCCGGGCGACCGCGCGCTCTACATCGTGCCGCCGGCGCCCAAACCCATTGATTCGCGGGTGCGCGAAGGGGTGGTGGTACAGCGCTTCGGCGAGCGCGCCTGGATTGTGATTGGTGCCACCAGCGGCCAGGTATGGCCACGACTGCGCGACTACTGGTCTACCGAAGAGGTGGCGTTAAGCCGGGAAAATGCCGAACGTGGCGTGCTGGAGACAGTCTGGCTGCCGCAGGCTGACACAGATGTGCGTCACAAGTATCAGGTGCGCGTGGAGCCGGGCCTGCATGCCGGCAACTCGGAAATTTATGTTCGTCACGTCAGCGATACCGGTGAAAGCGCGCCAGATGAACCGGCGACATTCCCGGAAGAATCAGACAGCCAGGAAAGAGAAAACACCATTCTCGCCTCCATCTCGCTGTACCTGGCCGATCGTACCGATTTGTACCGGGCTTCATCAGTCTCCATGCTGGCAGGCAGTATCGAAGCACAGGGCAAGGCCCGGGTGATCTCCGAAGGCGCCGGTGACACGCGTCTTGAGCTGCGACTGGATCTGGAGCGGGCCTGGAGCCAGCTGAATCAGGCCATCAACAACGCCAATATCGAGGTGCTGGACGCTGATCGGGACGCATTGCGATTCCAGGTGGCTTTCTCAGGCACTGAAGATGAGGAAGAACCCGGGTTCTTTGGGCGCCTGTTTGGTGGCGGAGATGACGAAGAGGTGATGAATTTTGACGTCACGGTTTCCGAAACCGATGGTGCCATTATTGTCCGTGCGGTGCCGGCGTCCGGCCAGCCCGCGCCGTACGAGCAGGATCTGTTGATTCGCACCATTAACGATAACCTTATCTGACGGTGTCCATGACAGAATCAGTGTCGCTGGTTTTTGCCCTCGGCATGGCCGGTGCTGCTGCGTTGCTGGCGGTGCTGGTGTCAGCGCTGGCAATGCGCATGCGCTATCGGGACCGCATTGTGGAGCTGCAGACACTGCTGCAGCAGGAACAATCCCGGGCTCAGGAAAAGCTGCTGGTACTGACACAGGCCCGGGAAGAGATGCGCGCCCAGTTCCGCGTGCTGGCCAGCGATGTACTTGACGAGAAAACCCGCCGTTTCACCGAAACCAGTCGTCAGGGCCTGGGCGATATCCTGACGCCGTTGCAGGAAAAAATCAGTCGGTTCGAAAAGAAGGTGGACGACACCTACAACCGGGAGGCTCGGGAGCGCTTCTCGCTGGAAAAGGAAATCAAGAACCTGCAGGTTCTCAATGCGCGCATCAGTGAAGATGCACTGAATCTGACGCGGGCATTAAAAGGAGACAGCAAAACCCAGGGCGCCTGGGGTGAATTCATTCTCAGTTCAATACTGGAAGCCTCCGGACTGGTTGAGGGGCAGCAGTATGAAACCCAGCGCAGTCTGGATGCGGCGCCTGGGGACCACACGGCCGCTGGCAATCTGCGGCGCAGCCAGCCGGATGTGCTGGTGTATCTGCCCGACAACCGGCAGGTCATCGTTGACGCCAAAGTATCGCTGACGGCGTACGAGCGTTACTGTTCGATGGAGGGCGGCGAAGAACGGACAGAGCAACTGCGACAGCATGTGTTGTCACTCAAAACCCATATCCGTCAGCTCAGTGACAAGCAGTACCAGAATTTGCCTCAGGTCAATTCGCTGGATTTTGTGCTGTTGTTTGTCCCGATCGAACCGGCTTTTTCCCTGGCGCTGCAACATGAGCCGCAGCTTTTTAATATTGCCTTCGAGCGCAATATTGTCCTGGTAGGTCCGTCAACCTTGCTGGCGACCTTGAGAACCATCAGCAATATCTGGCGCTACGAACAACAAAGCCGCAATGCGCAGGATATTGCCCGCCGCGCGGGTGCGCTGTATGACAAATTTGTCGGTTTTGTCGCCGATATGGATGATCTGGGGCGCAAACTGGACGCAGGTCAGCGCAGCTATGAGGCGGCCATGAACAAGTTGCAAAGCGGCAAGGGCAATCTGATCAGCCGCACCGAACGCCTGAAGAAACTGGGTGCGCGCGCCACCAAACAACAGGATGCCGAGCGCCTGGAACGAGCACTGGAAAATGACACCGAGGACGATGATGAGCAGCCCTGAGCGCATAAACAGCCCTGAGCGCATAAACAGCCCTGAGCGCAACAACAGCCCTGACACGCTACTCCGCGAACTGGATGCCTTTCTGCTCTGCCCGACACCGGCGGCATGGCTCGACTGGGCCCTGCAGAATCAGGCGCTGCTGCTGATTGATCATGCCAATTGTGAAAAGAAGGCTGCTTCCAATGCCATGGGCCTGATGTATCGCCATGTCGCCCACACCGACCTGCTGACCAAGATGTCGCAGCTTGCGCGCGAGGAATTACTGCATTTTGAACAGGTAGTGGGTTTGATGGCTGAGCGCGGCATCACCTATCAGCGCATTGGCCCGTCACGTTACGCGGCGGGATTGCGCGACCATATGCGCACCGACAAACGCGAACAGGCGCTGACAGACAGTCTGATTGTCGGCGCCATCGTTGAGGCCCGCTCCTGCGAACGGTTTGCCCGTCTGGCGCCGCTGCTTGATGCACGGCTGGGCAAATTCTATGTCAGTCTGTTGCGCTCGGAAGCCCGTCACTACAAAGACTATCTCACGCTGGCTGCACAATACAGCGACGAAGATATACACTCGCGCGTTCAACACTTCCTGACTGTGGAAAAACAGCTGATTGAATCAGTAGATGACGAGTTTCGTTTTCACAGTGGTGTGCCCGGCCCGGCGGTGCGTGTCAGTCCGCACACTGCGCCGGTCTGAGCAGATTCTGCGCCAGCCGTTCGGCCAGGGCATCCAGCTGCCGGCAGGGGATGTCCGGGTTACCGGTCAGCACGGCACTGGTCAGTGATGGCACGGCCAACAGGCCGGAAATGTCATTGAGGTTATTGTCCGGCGCGTTGACCGAACTCAGTCGACGCAGGCGCCGCAGCACGTCCAGATGCTCCAGCTGGTTGCCGGCCAGGTCCAGGTAGCGCAGGTTTTCCAGCTGCTCAATGCCAGCCAGGGTCTCGATCTCCAGCGTCGGGCAGGCGAGAGTCTGCACGTTATCGGCACCCGCCAGATTGCCATCGCGCAGCGCGACATTGATACAGCTTTGCAGGCCCGGGTCGCTTACCGCCACAACGTGGCCGGGCCTGGGATCGTAAAGAACCTGTTCATTGACGCTGACCGAGAATTTGCGGGTGCAGCCGGCAAGCAATGCCCTGTCTCTTATACACATCTGACGCTGCCGACGATCTACTCTGTGTAGA
>CAJXPR010000055.1 GCA_913058135.1 uncultured Gammaproteobacteria bacterium | reverse complement strand
GAGATTTCTGCCTGTCTCGTGGGCTCGGAGATGTGTATAAGAGACAGGACCAGTATTTCCAAAACCTTCCGTATTACTGTCCAGTCCCTGATTCTGGGCCTGGGTGCGCTGCTGGCGCTGCAGCAGGAAATCTCACCGGGCATGATGATTGCCGGTTCGTTGCTGCTGGGCCGGGCACTGGCGCCGATTGATCTTCTGGTCGGCACCTGGAAGGGTTTTTCGGTGGCACGGGCGCAGTACGAACGCCTGGGCCAACTGCTCGAAGTTATACCTGCCGGCAAAGAACACATGAGTCTGCCGGCGCCGCAGGGCAACCTGCAACTGGAGCAGGTCATGGTGGCGCCACCGGGCACACGTAACGCGGTGGTCAAGGGTGTGTCGCTAGAGCTGCCGGCAGGGGAAGCGCTAGGTATCGTTGGCCCAAGCGCTTCAGGCAAGTCCTCACTGGCCCGCGCCATTCTGGGCATCTGGCCGACGCTGGCCGGCAAGGTTCGCCTGGATGGGGCTGACATCGCCGCCTGGGATCGTGGCGACCTGGGCCCTTATGTGGGTTACCTGCCCCAGGATATCGAACTGTTTGACGGCAGCATCTCCGACAATATCTGCCGCTTTGGCGAGCCCGATGCCGAGCAGATTGTGGCGGCCGCCAGAATGGCCGGCGTGCATGAAATGATTCTGCGCCTGCCGGAAGGTTACGACACTGTGATCGGCGGCGCCGGTGGCACGCTGTCGGGTGGACAGCGGCAACGCATCGGCCTGGCCCGTGCGGTGTATGGCAACCCCCGATTGCTGGTGCTGGACGAACCCAATTCGAATCTCGACGATGCCGGCGAACGTGAACTGGTATCGGCCCTGCAACGGGTCAAGGAACAGGGCAGCACCATTATTGTCATTACTCACCGCACCATGGTCTTGCAGGGCATGGATAAACTGCTGGTGATGAAAGACGGTCAGGCACTGAGCTACGGCCCCAAAGATGAAGTGCTGGCCAGCCTGACCGGACAAAGCGCGGCCGCGCGCGCCTGAACAGACACGCACTATTAACTTATTCGACTGACAGAACGGACATTGATTGTGGCAGAGAACAGCGTACAGAACAGGCCAGCCCCGGAAGTGGAAACCAGTATGGAATCGCCAAAGCGTATTGGCCTGCTGATTTTTTTCCTGGTGTTTGGTGTTTTTGGTGTGTGGGCTGCCGTTGCGCCCATCGACGGGGCTGCCAACGCGCCGGGCACGGTGATCGTGCGCTCCAACCGGCAGGTGGTGCAGCATCTGGAAGGCGGTATTGTGCAGGAGATTCTGGTCAGCAGTGGTGACCTGGTCGCCGCCGGTGAACCGCTGCTGGTGCTGGACAATACGCAGTCGCTGGCGCAACTGGAGATGGCCAACGCGCAGTTTGTCGCCTTGCGGGCGCTGGAAGCCCGGTTGATCGCCGAACGTGAAGGCATGGACGAAGTGAAATTCCCGCTCGAGCTGGCGGCGCTGGAGAGCGATGCACTGGTCGAAATGGCGTCTCAGGAACAGATCTTCCGCACCCGCAAGAGCCAGCTGGAAGGCAGCGTCGATGTGCTGCAGCAACGTATCGAGCAACTGCAGTCGCGTCTGCAGGGCATGCGGGCAATGCGCGACAGCAAGGAAGAATTGGCCGAGTCGTTTGCCCAGGAGCTGAACGACGTGCGTGCCCTGCTGGAAGAAGGTTTCTCCGACAAGAACCGCCTGCGTGAACTGGAGCGCGCCGCCTCTACACTGCGCGGCGAAGCCGCCGAGCTGACGGCCAATATTTCGTCCACGGAAATGGAGATCGGCGAGACCCGCCTGCAGATCATTCAGCAGGAGCGTGAGTTCCAGAATGAAGTGGCCAACCAGCTGAGCGAAGTACAAACCAATATCCGCGACGTGTCCGAACGCCGCAATGCCCTGCGCGACATTGTCAGCCGTACGGTGGTAAAAGCACCCGTGGCTGGCGTCGTGAATGGGCTGCAGGTGCACACCGAAGGCGGGGTCATTGGCCCGGGCAGCCGTATTGCCGACATTGTGCCGCAATCCGACGAGCTGATCATCGAGGCGCGGGTGTCACCGATTGATATTGATCGTGTCGCCGTGGGTCAGGATGCCACCATCCGCTTCTCCGCATTCAGCAGCTCGGTACCCAATATTTTTGGCACCGTGATTAATGTGTCAGCGGATGCCTTTACTGACGAGAACACAGGTGCGTCGTATTACACCGCACGGGTTGAAGTGACACCGGAAGGCCGTGCCAACCTGGGTGATCTGGCGCTGGTGCCAGGCATGCCCGCAGAAGTGTTTATCGCCACCGGGTCGCGCACCTTCCTGCAATACCTGATGAAACCCATCACCAATGCGCTGGCGCGTAGTTTCCGGGAAGACTGATGCGTATGACCGAGCTGTATCCATTCCGCCTGCTCTCCCGTTCACCGGGCCGTCTGCTGGCCGGCCTTATGCTGCCGCCGGTTCTTATGCTGGCCGCCATACCCACTTCCCTGTTTGCAGCAGAGAACGAAGGGCCGTCGACCCAGTCTGTCGCACTGACAGAGGAGGCCTTGGCCGCCGAAGCTGCTGCGGAGGCGGCGATGGCGGAAAGTGGATCCGGCCGCACCCTGGAAGATTTTTTCATCTCGGCGATGGAATACAGCCCTCGCATTCAGATTGCCGAAGCACGTCGCGACATCGGCACCGCCCGTAAAAGGCAGGCAACCGGACAGCTGCTGCCGCAGGTCAGTGCCAGTGCCAATGTCTCCGAGAACCGACAGGAGTCGCTCAATCGCGTCCGTCAGTACCGCGGTGAACGCTACGCGCTGCAACTGCGCCAGGTGCTGTTTGACTGGCAGGCCTTCGCCCGTCGTCGTTCGACATCCATGGAAGAGGAACAGTACGAGGCCGAGTACTTCGCTGAATTATCAGCACTGCTAACCGAAGTGGCGGAACTGTATTTTGAGGTACTGCAGGCTGAAGACGCGCTGCGCTCGATCGACAGCGAACTGGAAGCCACGCAAACCCAGCTGCAACAGATTGAACGCATGCATGGGCTGCAGATGGTGCAGATCACCGACCTGTATGACGCCCAGGCGCGCCTGGCCGCTGTAGAGGCCGAGCGCCTGAACCTGGCCACCGAAGCGACTCTGGCCCGCGAGGCACTGCGTTCGGTCTCCGGTCTCGGCGTGGGCGATCTGTATACGCTGGGTGACGATGCGCAGTTGCCGCAGGTCGACGGGTCACTGGGCGTGTGGGTCGCGCGGGCCCGCGAAGAGAACCACATGATTCTTGCGCGTGAATACGCTGTCAAAGCGGCCGAACGCCGGGTGTCTGAGCGACGTGGCGCCTATATGCCCAGAGTCAGTCTGGTTGCGCAACAACAGCAGTCCAACCTCGGCTTTGACAACGAGCTGCTCAATGGTCGTACCGATACCGGGTATCTTGCCATTGACGTCACCATTCCACTGTTCGCCGGTGGCAGCAGTCGCGCCGCGGTCAGCGAAGCCCTCAGCCAGGAAAGCATTGCCCGCAACGAACTGCGACAGCTGCACCTGGACGTCAGTGAGCGGACGCGGCTGGCCTACCTGCGTTTACAGTCAACCGAACAACAGATTGCTGCGGCGGAAAAACTGCTGGAAGCGCGACGCATCGCCAGCCGTGCCCGCCAGCGTGGGTTTGAGTTGGGCACGGTCACCAGTGTTGATGTGCTGGACGCAGTGCGCGATGAGTTCCTGGCCGAACGCGATCTGCAGGCCATCCGTTATGAACACATCAAGATGGGCCTGTACCTGCGCCGTGACTCCGGCACCCTGACCGCTGACGATCTGGTTGATATCAGCGTCAGTCTGGAAGCGCCGGACGAAGACTAGCGGGTGTAGCCGTTATTCAACGAGCACGTTAATGGGCTGCCCGTTGAAGTACAGTTCACCCGGATTGCTGTCAACGCCGTAGCCAATGTAGAAGTCCACATCGATTTCGCTGATACCATTTTCGGCCGCGCGGAACTGCGTCAGCACATCCAGCTCTTCCACCGCCGCCAGCACTTTGCGCTGGCTGACCGGCACCAGTTGCACGTCAGGCTGGTAAGCCACCAGCTCGCCGCGGGTGTTCTTGACCAGTATTTCACCCTGCGGCGTGATCAGCGCCACTGCCAGAAAGCCAGGCTGCCCCTGGTGCTGTGGATCGATCTCGATACGGCCACGCACATCAAACGGCTGGAGCGACGAAGCCCGGTTGGTGAAGCTTTGACCACCGTTGACGGTCACCCCGCCAAAGAACCGCGCATTGGCAGTACCACCCTGAAAACTCTGCTGGCCACTCAGGGACAGCAGGTCACCACTTTGCAGCACCACTGACATACGATAGTTGCCGGTGTTGGTGGTGCCACAGGGCGGGTCAATATTGTTGCTGTAGGTGTTGACCAGTATCGTGTGCCGGCCTGCGGGCAGCGTCGTACTCAGGCGTGGATTGCAACTGCCGGCGCTGTCCTCGTCGACCCGCAGGGCGCCGAGGCTGGCATTGCCGACAAACAGCACACTGTCCAGCTGACCGTCGGTCACCAGGTCTACCGTCACATACAGTTCTTCCGTCAGATCCAGCGTATAGACGTCCACGAAACTGTCGTCGGAACCACCACTGAGCAGTTGCTGGATACGGCAGTCGCCGCTCTGCAGACTGCCAAACACCCAGCCAAAACGGGCCGGTCGGTAATCACAGTTGTCGATACCGGCGTACAGCGCGTTGGCACCGTTGATGTCGTCGCTCTGCAGGCGCGACAGATTGCCGATGGTGGAATTCATGATCCCCGGCTGATTGTCATCATGGCCCAGACCCAGCACATGTCCCAGTTCATGCAGGGCGATACGCTGGAAGTCATATTCACGCGCGGTGTTGCTGCCCGGCCGTTGCGGTCCGTCGTAAACATCAAAGTTAAGGTTGTCATTAAAAACGATGTCGGCCTCGACGATATCGGCCGTACCCAGAATATTGAACTCAGTGAAAAATACCGTGACCGCCAAGGTGGATGCATTAAACGCATTGCCACACACATTGTTGCGGAAATCGATACCGTTGAGCAGTTCCGGAAAACTCCCGGGCCCGGTGCCGGCGCATGGATCGCGGTACAGCGGGCTGATGTCAAAATTGAAACGGGTTTTGTCGTTCCATTCACCGGCGGCACGCTGCAGGGCCAGCGACCAGGGAATGCCACTGCGCGAGGTGCCCGGTATGCCGGTGAATATCAGCGCCTGCCCGCCGGGCCACTTGTTGGCATTGGCGCTGATATCAAACGCCTGCGCGGCGCCGGTGAATCCCGTGCAGCACAGAAACAGCGAAAGCAGCAGGCCCTTTTGTAATCGCATCATGGCGTCAGCTCCCTGACCCGGTCGCGCACCAGTGCCTTGAATCCCGCCGCACTCATGGCAGATTCTTCGTCACGGATGGCCTGGATTTGCACGCCGCTGGCGATACCGTCGTCATTGAGGGTTTGTGCTGCTGCAAATGGCGCAATGCTGACGGCACGGATGGGCTGGTGCCCGGCGCTTTGGACATGCGCGCGACCATTGCTGTCCTGCTCGATCAGGTAATGCCCCTGCGACCAGCCCACCAGCGGATGCAGTTGCAGGGCCTGTAGTGATTCAACAAAGTAGACACCGGTTTCGCCGGGCTCCGGCAGTTGCATCTCACTGACTTCGAGCTGACGATTACCGACCCGGCCACCGAGATAGCTCAGCTCTATGGTGGCATCGGTGTAGTCACCCTTGAGTACGTCGAGTATCTGAAACTCAACGAAGGTGTGGATACTGCGTGGGCCGGTCTCGCGTGCTTCAACGGCCACTACGCGACCTTCAAACACAAACTCGGCCGTGGCAACCACCTCATCAAAGGAGAGCTGTGCCACGGTGGTGGCTCTCACGCCAGCGGCGACACAAAACAGACCCAGGATCAGGGCACAACGGGCAACAATGGACATACAGTCACTCCAGGAACAGCCGGCAAAAACTCGGCGGGCGAAAATGACAAGACCCGCGTTGTTACAGTTTTATTGTCGGCAACGCGAATTATTCAATTAACGTTTAAATTGCTGCATGACGTGAGCCAGTTCACGTTGCCAGTGTTGCGGATGACAATCCAGCGCGGCAATCGTATCGGCCTTGTCCAGTACACTGAAGGACGGGCGCCGGGCGGGTGTGGGGTAAGCGCTGGTCGGAATCGGCTTTATCGGTATGGCGTGCTCCAATAGCCCCTGACGTATTGCTTCATCCTGGATGGCCACCGCAAAATCATACCAGCTGGCCACGCCAGCATCAGTCCAGTGCAGAATGCCAACCGGGCGCCTGTCGATGGCGGCGGCAATACAACGCGCCAGTCCCAGCGTCGATGTCGGCGTGCCAATCTGATCATCAACCACATTCAGGCTATCCTTTTCTGCCATCAGGCGCAGCATGGTTTTCAGGAAATTGCTGCCATAGGGGGAGTACACCCACGAGGTTCTTAATACCAGACTGTTGTCGCGTGCCAGGTAACGCACATGCAGCTCGCCCTCCAGTTTGGTGCGGCCGTAGATGCTCAGTGGGTCGGTCTGATCGTCGGGTGTATAAGGCCGGTGGCTGCGGCCACTGAACACAAAATCGGTGGAGATGTGCAGCAGCCAGCTGTTCTGCTCCTTGACCCAGCGCGCCAGATGTTTGGGGCCGGCGGCATTGGCGGCGCGCGCGTCCAGATCATCGGTTTCCGCCTGGTCTACGGCGGTGTAGGCGGCGGCATTGATAATGATATCCGGCGCCAGGTCACCCAGGGTTGTGCGCAACGCGGTTTCATCAGCGATATCAAGGTCCTGACGGCCCAGCGCAACCACGTCCTGATCGAGGGCATTGAAGTGCTGTTGCAGGGTGCGGCCCAGTTGGCCGTTGGCGCCCAGTATGACGATCTTTTTATTCATGTGATTGGCTCTTGATAAACACGGGCGCATCACGCAACAACAGACCATGACGGTCCTTGTCAGACAACACGGGTTCGGGCGCGCCAGCAACCAGCGGCCAGTCGATCTTTAATGCGGGATCATTCCATAACAGACTGTATTCATCGCCCGGCGCATAATAGTCGGAGCATTTGTACACCATCTCGGCGCTGTCGCTGGTCACATAAAACCCGTGCGCGAAACCCGGCGGCACCCAAAGTTGATGGCGATTGTCTGCTGACAAAAGTGCTCCGACGCTCTGCCCGAACGTGGGTGAATCCTGACGCATGTCCACCGCCACATCGTAAATCTCGCCGGCCACCACACGCACCAGCTTGCCCTGTGGCTGCGACAGCTGGTAATGCAGGCCACGCAGAATTCCCTGTGCGGATTTGCTGTGATTGTCCTGCACAAACCGGATGCCGGGCACATGCTCATCAAACAGCGACTGACGAAAGGTCTCCATAAAAAAGCCACGATGATCGCCGTGCACAGTGGGCTCTAGCAGCAATACATCAGCGATGGCGGTGGGGGTGATTTTCATATCAGGCAAAAACTCCGGAACTCATCTATAAGTCAGTAGACAACCAGCAAAAGGAGTTTGCTGATGCCAACCATTTGTGTATTTTACGGCATTACCATCAGAATGTATTATGATGATCACAATCCACCGCATTTTCATATATATTATGGCGACTTCGCCGCCAAGGTCGCGATTGACACTGACAAGGTTATCGCTGGCCAATTGCCCGCCGCTGGAGTAGTTTATGCACAAAGTCGTCAAAGCAACTGCCTTCCCGGACTTCACTCTTGAACTGACGTTTGACAATGGTGTCTGCGGCCTGGTTGACGTCGAGCCACGATTGCACGGTCCAATGTTTGAACCGTTGCGTGACCCGGTACTTTTCCAGCAAGTTACCGTTGATCAATTTGGTGCCATTTGCTGGCCCAATAATGCCGACCTGTCGCCCGACACCCTGTACGCTGACATTCTCAATCCCTGATCAGGCGCAGCAGATACTGACCATAGCCATTTTTTGCCAGCGGCGCCGCCAGCGCACGCAGCTGGTCAGCGTTGATATAACCATTGGCATAGGCGATCTCTTCCGGGCAGGCGATTTTCAGACCCTGCCGTTCTTCCAGCACACGGATGAAGTTGGCGGCGTCCAGCAAGGACTGCACGGTGCCGGTATCCAGCCAGGCCGTGCCACGACTGAACAGCTCTACCTGCAACGTACCACGTGCCAGATAGGTCTTGTTGACGTCGGTGATTTCCAGCTCGCCACGCGGCGACGGCTTGATGGACTTGGCAATGTCGATGACGTCATTGTCATACAGGTAAAGCCCGGTGACGGCGTAATTGGATTTGGGCTTGACCGGTTTTTCCTCCAGGTCGATGGCGGTATTGTTTTCGTCGAGCGCGACCACGCCGTAGCGTTCAGGATCGTTGACGTAGTAGGCAAATACCGTGGCGCCGCTTTCCTGCTGCATGGCATTTTGCAGTTTTTCTTCCAGCGAATTGCCATAAAAAATATTGTCGCCCAGGATCAGACAGACTCTGTCGTTGCCAATAAAATCCTCGCCGATCAGAAAAGCCTGCGCCAGTCCGTCGGGGCTGGGCTGCTCGGCATACTGCAGATTGATGCCCCATTTGCTGCCGTCGCCCAGCAGCTGACGGTACAGCGGCAGATCAGCAGGTGTGGTGATGATCAGAATATCGCGGATGCCGGCCTGCATCAGTGTGCTCAGCGGATAGTAGATCATCGGCTTGTCGTAGACCGGCATCAGCTGCTTGCTGACCGAAATGGTCATCGGATGCAGGCGTGTACCGGTGCCGCCCGCGAGAATGATACCTTTGGTGGTTTTGCCGGCCTTTTGCTGTGCTGATGATTGCTGCGCTGCTGTGTGCTCCATTGGCCCCGTCATTCCTTTACTGTGGATTTTTTGTGTCGTCCAGTGCTGCAACGATGGCAGGCAGTACCTGGTAAAAAGTCAGTTGCGGATTATAGCCCAGATCACGCTGACTTGCCGCGCTGTCCACGCTATGGTTACGGGCCAGGGCGTGGTAGCTGCGCAGTCCGGGCGAGTTATTGATGGGCAGCAGGCGTCCCAGCACTTCCAGCAGCAACGCACCCCCGTAAAACACGGCTTTTGGTGTGGCCCAGGCGGGCTGGGGTTTGCCCAGCTCGGCACGCATGGCCTGCTCGATCGCCTTGATGTCATAGCGCTGGCCATCGCTCAGTGCATACACCGGCGCGCTGCCACCGACGGCACAGTGTGAAGCCAGCATCACCGCCTGACAAAGATCCTGCACACCAATCAGGGAGAGACGTTGGCTAAAACGTGGCAATGGCGGCATCAGCCCTTTTTGCAGCAGCCGCAACAGGGTCATCAGATTGCCTTTCATGCCGACGCCATAGACATTGACCGGCCGCAGGATCACCACCTCGATGTCGCCGGCGGCGTGAGCTGCCTGCAACAGAGCCTCGGCTCGCTGTTTGGCATCGCCATAGGCGGTCCGCGGCTGATCAAAGTCCGGATCGGCCAGAATACTGCTGACGTACACAAAGCGCCTGACCCCGGCGGCGATGGCTGCCTTCAGCAGATTGGCGGTGCCGTCAACATTGGTGGCGTACAGGGTCTTTATTTGCGCCTGGTTGACGTGGGCATAGGCCGCCAGGTGGTAAACGGTGTCGATGGCCTGACCGGTGTCCCGGCTCTGGCTCTGGAACAGCCCGCTGAGCGTCGCCGGTTGCAGCAGATCGTGCTGCGGCCGGGTCAATGCCACCACCTGCACGGACGGGTCGCGCTGCAGCTGTTGCTCCAGATGCCGGCCGACAAACCCAGTGGCACCGGTGAGCAGCACCGCGCTCATATCCAGCGCCAACCGTGACTGGAGAAAAAGCGAAAGGCCGAGCGACCAAACATGAGGATATGGCGCAGGCCTTTTTTGGCGCTGTTGCCACCCAGGTGGGCAATATGCATTTGCGGAAGATAGCTTAACCGGCCAACAGCACGAGCGCGGATGGACAGATCAAAGTCTTCAAAATAGAGAAAATAGCGCGGATCGAAACCGCCCAGTTGGCGCAGCGCGTCATGCCGGAACAGCATAAAGCAACCACTGATGATGGGCACATCGTCATGGATCCGGTCATCGGGCAGATCACGCATCTCGTAATGGTGCAGGCGCTGCCGGAACCGCCGACGCAGCCAGGCGGGCGCAAAACCTCGCAGCAGAAAGTCCAGCACACTGGGGTAGCGCTTGCAGCCCGATTCGGGCTCACCCTGGCCATTAACAATAGCGGGCGACGCAGCCACAGCCGCGGGTGTGTCCTGCAGATAACGGATGCCTGTGCTGAGCGCCTTGCCATCCATAATGACATCCGGATTCAGAATCAGGTGATACTCGCTGTCGCAGCGGTGTATGACCAGGTTATGTGCCTGGCCAAAACCGATGTTGCCATGACCGGAGATCACATCAACCTGGATGGCCTCGCTGGCGTCCTGCATGCAACGGCGCAGCAGGCGTTCCAGCGTCTCGGCATGATTCGCATTGTCTACCACGCTGATATTGACCCCGCCAAGCACACCGTCATCCTGCGCGATCGAGATCGCCTGGCGCAGCGATGTCAGGGTATCGCTGAGCACCGTCTCGTCAACCCCGTAAACTACCAGCGATACCGTGAGCTGTACGGACATTTAAAGAGGGACCACCCGATCTCCGAACGGAGTACGGATCAGACGATAACCTTCGGGGACATCGGCCGGGTCAATGCGTCGGGGCCGGAAGCGCTGTTCCTCGGCACGGCTGGCAGCGGCGTCGGGTTCACCGCGTTCGCGGGCGGCGCGCAGGGCTGCGGCAAAGGGGTTCTCCGGAGGGGCTTCAGCATTCTGTTCACTGGCATCGGCGTCGCGGGCGTTACGATCCTCAGCACGGTCACGGCGGCGCTCGGGTTCTGGCGGTGGCGCCACCGGTTCAGCCGTGGCCAGCGCCAGGCGGGCCGTGTTATCGCCCTGGCAGGTGACGCCCTGGTCACTGAAATCGAAGCAGGGTGTGCTGACGGGGTGTTGTAAAAGCACGTGCCGCGACGCCACCTGGGTGACCGCGAAACCGGGATAACCGGGGATGGCCGCGCTGCCACCGTCACCGGCATCGACGGTAATGACCTCGCCATTGCGGTCGCGTACGCTGACTCGGTAACGATTGCCGAAGCGGGAGGTACCTACCAGCGCGAACTGGGGTCCGGTGCCGGCAGAAACAGCTGGGTTGCTGGGACCGAAAGCCTGATTCTGGCTATTGTCAGCGTCCTGCTCAACAGGTTCAAACAGCGACAGGCTGGCATCGCTCTGCGCCTGCACAAGTCCCGGCACGCACAATGCCCAGACGCACAACGCAGAGACGGCGCAAACAGCTTTCGCGCGGCGAACAATGGGTCTGCTGGCAGTCGTTTTCATGGTTTAGCCCGGGGTTGCCTGGTGTGCCTGTTGATACCTTAGACGCATCATCTTAACGTTTAGTTTCCGGCACCGCAAAGTAACGCCCCAATGCCGCCTCGGCCGCGTTGTGAAGTGTGCCGCGCAACTCCGTGTCGCTGAACCGGTAGAACGCTTCGGCGTGACTGACCGTGGCAGGCAGGGAGAAGGTGCGGGCCTTGTTCAGGGCCATGATCAATTCGGGATAATTGTTCTGTGCGTTCTGGCTGATATACACCGCCATCGCCTGTTTCTTGACCGCAAGCACCGAGGTAATGTCCAGCAGACAGTTGACCGGGCTCTGCACGCTGATCTCGTAAGACCAGAACTGCGGCGGCGGACCACGCCAGGCACGACGCTGCAGTTGCTGCGCCGCCTGCCACACCAGTTGTGCGGTCATCCGGTGATCAGGGTGCAGCTCCAGCATGCCAGGAAAAAACACCGTGCCGGCGCCCGTGTCGGCAATGGCAGCCGCTATGCGCTCGATCAGCACCGGCGCCAGCGCCAGGCCACGATCGGGCTGATCCCAGGTGTCCGCCTGCGCCACGCCCAGCAGCTCGCAGGCAGCCGTGAGTTCCTGCTGTCGCGTCTTCACCAGCGTAGCAATGGCGGCCGGATCCTCCGCGTCACCGCCCAGCGCGCCATCGGTCAGCACAATCACATGGGTGCTGATGCCCTGGTCTGCGGCCAGCCGCAGGGCGCCCCCCATTCCAAAGGTTTCGTCGTCTGCATGAGGTGCAAATATCAGCCAGGGACCGGAGGGCAAATCGGCGCATTGGTAGGGTACAAGGACGTGTTCTGGATTCATGTCGCGAATTGTAGGCGGTTTCAGCGGTTTTTTTTAGCGTTTTCTGGCGATTGAGTCGCTATTTGTGATTAAATTCGCGATCTCACCGGGCGGGTTGTCTCCCGCGCCCGGAATTGCCAGGGATTATATGTTTTTCAGCTTAATGCGTCAGTGGGTGCTGTCGCCGGTTCGTCACTTCCGGCTGTTCCACCAGTTTGTCCGCCAGGAATTCAGCGGCCAGTTCGCCGGATCGCTCGGTGGTTTCCTGTGGCTGTTTGTCACGCCCATCGTCAACATCATCATTTATTCCTTCGTCTTCAGCGTGGTGTTCCGTGCGCCGATTCCGGAGAGTTTTGGTGATGTACCGTTTGTGGTCTTCCTGATGATCGGGTACCTGCCCTGGTTTGCCTTTGCCGATGCCATGGGGCGGGCCAGTGGCCTGTTGCTGGAAAAAGCGCCCCTGATTACCAAGGTCATGTTCCCGGTACAGCTGATTCCCATGGTGGGCACGCTGGTGCCCTATCTGGTGCACGGCATCGCATTTTTTGTGTTCCTGCTGTACCTGACTACTCAAGGGTATTTTGATCTGATGTGGCTGTGGCTGCCGGTGGCGCTGGGGCTGCAGTTTCTGTTCACCATGGGCCTGGTGGCCATTCTTTCAGCGTTTTGTGTATTTCTGCGCGATATTCAACAGATGGTCACGCTGATGCTGACGGCCTGGTTTTTCCTGACCCCCATCATTTATCCGCTGTCGCTGCTGCCCGAAGACCTGCGACCGCTGATGATGCTCAACCCCATGCACAGTTTTGTGCAGTTCTATCGCGAGATCATCCTGCTGGGTGATTTCTCCATGCCGCACTTCCAGGTCATGGTGCTGGCTGCCGTGCTCAGCTTTCTGCTCGGCGGCTGGCTGTTCATGCGTATCAAGCACGCGTTCGGGGATGTGTTGTAATGCATAGTATTTCAGTGGAGAACGTTCACAAGGATTTCCGCATTTACGACCGGCCCCAGGACCGGCTGGTGGAGTTGTTGCTGCGTACGCCCCGGCACCGCATGTTCCATGTGCTGCAGGACATTTCGTTTAATGTACCGGAAGGCAAGAGTCTGGGCATTGTCGGTGATAACGGCGCCGGCAAGTCGACGTTGATGAAACTGCTGGTGGGCACACTGGAACCCAGTGGCGGCACCATCGACATCCGTGGCCAGGTGGCGGCGTTGCTGGAACTGGGCGCGGGCTTTCATCCCGAGTTCAGTGGCCGGCGCAATATCCATCTGAATGCCAGCCTGCTGGGTGTGCCGGATGACGATATTGATGCGATGGAAAACGACATCATCGAGTTTTCCGAGCTGCATGATTTTATCGACCGGCCCGTGAAAACCTATTCGTCGGGCATGTATGTACGACTGGCTTTTTCTATCGCCACCATGGTACGTCCGGATGTTCTGGTCATTGACGAAGCGCTGTCAGTGGGTGACATCGCATTCCAGAAAAAATGTGTGCAACGTATGAACGAATTCCGTGCACAGAACAAAACCATGGTGTTCTGCAGCCACTCCATGTATCACGTGCAGGAACTGTGTGACACCGCGATCTGGCTGGAAAATGGCAAGATACGCGAGATCGGCAAGAGCGCCGAAGTGGTGGCGCACTATGAGGATTACAGCAACAGCCGCCGCGTCTATACCAAAGGTGAAGAGCAGGCCAACAGTCACCAACAGGAAAAACCGGAAGCCGTAAAGGATTGTCGCATCCTGCAGACCCTGGTGCGCAATGTCGACGGCGAGCTGATTGACACCATCGATCCGCTGCAGGATTTTGTCATGGAGTTGCAGGCCGAGATACTGAATGACAACGTGATCTGCTACTTTGGTTTTGCGCTGATGAAAGACCTGGAAGAAGTCATGTCTTCGTACCTGGCCATTGACCGCCCGGACGTGGAACATGGGCCCTTTAAAAAAGGCGAACGCATTACCGTGCAGGTACAGGTGCAGGCCATGGCCCTGCGTGTTGGCAAGTTCCATGTGCTGAGTGGTGTTGCCGACGAAAGCGGGCTGTTGTGGTACGACACCCGCCTGAGCAAGGAGATCAATATCAACCCGGGCAAGGGCTGGGGCACGCTGGTGATGCGGTCATCGTGGAGTATGCAGCGCGAGTGATACCCCGAAAAATGCTGTCGCCATCACCGGTCGACGCGCGCGGGCGCAGTATCCGGCAAACGGGCGTAGGGGTTGACCTGATAGATACGCGCGCGATTGTTGAATGAACGTACCTCCATTACCTGCATGTATGCCTGCTGCACCGGGTCCGCAGGCATGCTGTCCGGCGATGGCCCGGCGTTCGTTTCGGCGTCTTGATCAGCATTGTTTTCGCGCGCCGGATAGGCGTAGACCGAATAGAAGCTGGAGGTATTAAAACCCAGCCACGGCGACAGCTCCACCATGCCTTCCAGCGGCACGATTTCACCCACTTCGCGTATCGCCCGAAAATCGGTCTGCTCACGGTGGGCAATGATTTCTTCAACCAGCTCTTCATCCAGCCCCGGCAGCAGCAATAAAGCCTCGCGACTGGCCTGATTGGGGTTGACTGTCGAGGCTGTGCCGTAAATGGTAAATGCCGCCTCAAGATTCACATCGGCAAACAATTCATCAAAACCGCGAATCAGACGCAGCTCTTCCACCGTGTCCATTTCTGGCACATTGCGCGCCGTGTAGGGCGGCTGCAGTGACTGGTAGTAGTCGTCTTCGGCGCCCCCCGGCGTCAGCAGGGAGTTGAGATCGGTCCAGTCTTCCCAGGCCGCCAGCAACGCCTGGACCTCTCGGGGATCGAAGCCCTCGCCCAGCCGCTTCTCGATGATCAGCCGCATGCGGTCGCGGTCCAGCCGGTTGAGGTTGATCTTGCCGGCGTGGCCGTATATTCGCACGACCATGTTGTCATCAGCGGCATAGTTGAGTGTCAGCGGCTGGCCATTAAAGCGATAGGCCGGGATGCGGAATTCACCCTCTTCGTTGAGGGCCAGCTCCTGACCGGCCGGCACCGGCATTTGCTCCATCATCAATTCCATCTCTGCCCTGTGTATGGTCGCCATGACCGCGGCATAATCTTCATTGCCCGCCTTGCTATGGAAAGCCGTGGTCGCAGACAGACGGATATTGGCCGCCAGCACGGTGACCAGGATGGTCATCACCACAGCGGTCCACAGCACCATGATCATGACTGCGCCGTGCTGTCGACCCATCATTGCAGCATCCCTGTATTCGGCGTCAGGTTGCGATGCTCGACGGTCCGTATCGGGGCCACCACATCCAGCTCTTCGGTCAGGCCGCTGCCGCGTGTGGGTCGCAGCTTGATGTGCACGGCCATGGGCAGTGCCATCAGTTCGGCGCCGTCCCAGCTGTCGCGCCAGCGGCGCGCAAATTCCAGATCTTCAAACAGATAGTTGAATTCCAGTGTGTAATCCGTCAGCAACAGTCGCGGTTCGGCCACCTCCAGCCGCTGCTGCGGATTGTCACTCAGCGCCGGGGCCAGTTGCAGATAGATACCGGCACCTGGCTCGTCATACAGACGCCACGCAGTGAGGCCGGCGTCGCGTTGCGGTGACACCGTGGACACCCAGCTCAGTGCTGTCGATTCGCCGGCAAAAAACACATGCCGGGCGAGGGTGTCGGCGTCCCGGTAGCTGTGCGGAAATGCCCCTTGCAGCGCGCGTTCCAGTTGCAGAATGGCAACCGCCTCATCCAGGGTTTCTTCCAGACCCTGGGCATTGTTGTCCCAGTCACGGATCACGCCGTACATGCCAGCGGTGAGCATGGTCAGTAACATGGCGGTCAGTGACAGCGCGATCATGATCTCGAGCAGGGTAAAGCCGCGGGAACGTCCGGATGCTGGCGGTAACAGAGCGGGGATCTGAGCTGGGATCTGAGCGCGGATCATTGCGGCAGTTCCATACGTACCCAGCGCACACCTTCGATGACTTCGTCGGTCTCGCTGTCGACAATCTGATAGGACTGCAACAGGTCATTCATCGGCGCGGTACGCCGCAGCACGTCGGGCAAAATGTCCACACCCTCACGCTGATAACGATCGTTGTCGATGACCGGTTCCAGGTCACGGTAGTCATTGTCGAGCAGCGCCATGTTGATCTGCGCCCGGGCAGCCATGGTTTCCTGCAATGTGCTCTGGGTGCGGACCGCCAGCTGTTTGCTACCGGCAGCCAGACTGAACAGGCCGCCCAGCACCAGGCTGGTGATGGTCAATGCCACCATCACTTCCAGCAACGTAAAGCCACTGCTTGCTCGGGGGGTTGTTTTGGCGCCATGTCTATTCTTCATTCAGCACCTGCACCCGGCCCGAGAAGGGGTCGACGCTGATAGTGAGTTGGCGATTGTCCTGTTGCATGATCAGCTCACCACCCGTGCTGCCGCCTTCCGGGTAGAATGTCACGTGAATGCCGCGATCGGCGGGAATATCCTGCCCGGCACTGTCACGATAAGTGAGGGTGATGTTGTCTCCCAGCCAACGCCCCACAACATCGGGCGATGACTGACCGGGGTCACGCACACTGTTGCCAGTGCGTGCGTTGTCGGCATTGTCAGCGTTGCCCAGAAATTCAATCGTGGCCGGTGTTCCGTTCACCACTGCCATGCGTCGGGCGTAGTTGAGCAGCCCGGTTGCCTCCCGGGTCTGTGCATTAAAACCGGGCGAATCCAGGGTCGCCAGCCCCGGCCCCAGCAGCATCGCGGCCATGCCCAGTATGCCCAGCACCAGCAGCAGTTCAAGCAGCGTGAAGCCCTGTTGCGCCGGCGCCGGCCGCAAAGCCGTCGGGCTGAAAGGGACTGACCTGTCAAATACTGATATCGGCGTCATTGCCCTCGCCACCATCGCGGCCATCGGCGCCATAGGACATCAGCGTATAATCGCGGCCGTCGGACTCGTACTGATATTCATTGCCCCAGGGGTCCACCGGCAGATCACCACGAATATAGGGGCCGTTCCACGTTGAGCGGTTGCTGGTGTCACGCACCAGGCCCTCCAGCGAATCCGGGTATTGGCCAATATCCAGACGATAGGCATCCAGCGCACTGCCCAGTGACGAGATCTGTGACAGCACCGCATCGCGGCGGGCGCTGTCGGCCTGATTAAACAGATTGGGTGCAACCATCACGGCCAGCATACCCAGAATGGCCATGACGATCAGCAGTTCAATAATGGTAAAACCGCGTGCCTTGGCAGCGGCGGGGACGATGGCTTTACATGACTTCATATCTGCTTCCTCATTAATAATTCACTTCCGAGAGCATTTCCGCGGCCAGCTCAAACCGGTTCAGAATCTCGCGGTAGCCGGCGTCACTTTGCTCGTTCACATTAATGATCTCTGGCCGGATGACGATAAACAGCTCGCGCCGCTCGTTGTTGTCGCGCTGATAGCTGAACAGCCTTCCCAGTCCGGGCACCTGATTGAGGATCGGGACACCGGTATTGAGAAGGTCATTGTTGTCCTGAATAAGACCGCCCAGCACAACATTTTCGCCGTCGCGGACGACCACAGTGGTTTCGATTTCCTGATTCTCGAAAATCGGATTACCGCTGACCCCCGAAGCCTCCGACACCGACGACAGGGACTGCCGGATAACCAGATTGACGACTCCCTCGCCGTTGATGCGTGGTGTAATATTAAGCTCAATACCGGTGTCACGATACTGGATGTTTTCGGTGGAGCCAAAGGAGTTCTGGGTCTCGCCCAGCTTGACCGGCACTTCGGCACCTATGCGAATCTGGCCTTCCATATTGTTGACCACGGTCAGCGAGGGGCGCGCCAGCAAGCGTACATCGTTATTGACAGCGATTGCCTCCAGCGTTGCGTCCACCTGCGCGGCGCCATCCAGAAACGCACGATTGAACAACAGCCCGCCCAGCCCGGAAGCCCCATTAGCGCCGGTGGGCAAAAAGCCGGTGCTGATGCGTGTCGAGCCAGTGGCCGTTTCCAGCACCCGTGACCAGTCCACGCCGAAGGCCGTGTCGTCGGTCAGCACCACCTGTGCAATGGCCGCGTTCAACATGACCTGGAGTGGCGCCGAATCCAGTTGATTGATGATGGAGAGCAACTGCCGGTAGTCACGCGGATTACTGCGAATCAGCAGGGTGTTGGTGGCCTCATCCGCAACAATGGTTACCCGCAGGTTGGCAGACACCACAAAGCTGGAAACCGGGCCGCTGGGCGGATTGCGCAAAACCGCTTCGCCCTGCTCATTCAACGCCATGGTTGGCGTACGCTCCCCGGCATCCTGGTCCTGGCCGATGCGGGTCCGAATTTCATCGCCTTCGTCTTCGAGGCGAAACACTTCTGTCAGTGTGGTCGCCAGTTCGGTGGCGTTCAGATTTTTCACGCGGTACTGGAACAGCTGTTCTTCCTGCTCCTGACGGTCGGCGTCCAGAATGCGAATCCAGCGGCTGATTTCGTCAAAGCCGCGTGTGGCCGGCGCAGTCACCAGCAGCGAATTGATGCGCTCCAGAGCCTGTACCTGGAACGCCGGTGACCCGCCTTCGATCAACAGCAGGATATCTTCCAGCTCCTGGGCCACATCAGCGGCGCTGGCATTGCTTAGCGGGTACAGTTGTATACCCTGATTCAGGAAGGGGTCGTCATCGATGAGGTCGAGCAGTTCATTGACCCGCGACAGTTGTGCGCGACTGGCATTCACTGCCAGTGTATTGCTGTTGGAGATGCGCACCACCGTGCCGTCGGGCTCCACCAGTGGCGTCAGTATTTCCAGCGCCGATTCCACGGAAATGTAGGTCAGCGGCGTAATCTGCATGACCTGGCTGGCGGTACCACTCTGCAGGTTGTCCGGCGTCACGATTTCTACCGGCAAATTGGATTCGCCTTTCCGCGCGTAATAAACATCCCCTTCGCGCTCCAGGAGCACGCCATTGCGACGCGTCAACAGTCGCACCAGGGGCCAGATGTCTTCATAAGACAGCGGCCGGTTGGGGGCGGTGCGTATACTGACCAGATCGGCAATGGTGGGATCAATGATCATGGTGATGTCGAGCGCGTCAGCAAGTTCTGTCAGTACATCGCGCAGGTCAGCCTGCTCGTAGTTCAGCGCCACGACATCCTGCTCGGGCGGCTGACTCGGCTCAGGTACCGCTTCACGGTAGCCGTCTCCCCCCGGGCGGCGGCCATCGCGATTGATCTCACTGATCAATTGCTGGCGCTCAGCGTTGTCGGTTGCCTCGGCCATCTGTCGTGCCGACATCTCGTCTGACGACTGCGTCGCGTCCCGGCTGGCAGTGGCCGACGCCGGCGGCGTGACCGGCGCCGATGTGCCATTCTGGCTGCCCGTACCGGACTGCATGGATGCGCAGGAAGAAAGCGCAACGGCGAAGCCGAGCAAGGCGATGGGCCTGATGTTTCCTTTCACGTTCGGTACTCCCGGTAACTGTTGCCCTTGTTCCGACAACGATACTTGCCTGTCATTAAAATTGTACTGCGTTCATGCTGAACACTGCCGACAGCATGGTAATGGTGATACCACCGACGGCTATACCCAGCAACAGAATCAGCCCGGGCTGTAATGCAGCCACCAGACTCGCCATTTGATTTTTTACGTTCTGATCGAAAGTCTCCGCCGTCTTCAGCAGAATACTGCCCGTGCGACCGGACTCTTCGCCGACCGCGACCAGCTGGTGCAGCAACGTCGGGAACACACCGGCTTTCTCCAGAGAGATGCCCAGACCCGCGCCACCCCGCACATCTTCTTCGACACGGGCCAGCAGGCGGACCAGTTCGGTATTACTGACCACTTCCCGTGCCACCCGCAGGGCCCGGATCAGCGGGATGCCGGCGCCCAGCAGCGCGCCCAGGGTGCGGGCGAACACCGCGCAATCCCGGTACAACAGTAAATGCCCCAGTAATGGCATGCGTAACAGAAAGGCGTCTTTGCGCAATTTGCTGGCCGCATCCCGGTCCTGCCAGCGCCACCAGAACACCAGCGCCACAATCAGCAATACAATCAGATAACCGTACTGTTTAACGCCGTCGCTCAAGGCCAGCAGGAAAGCGGCTGATGCCGGCACATCGGTCCCGGCGTCCTGGAACATGACGGCAAACTGCGGGATGACAAACACCAGCAGCAGGAACACCGAAATTACGCCGGTGACCAATAACACAATCGGGTAAACCATGGCAGAGACGATGGCCTGGCGATTCTTTGCGCTGGTTTCCAGAAAATCCGCCAGATCCGGCAACAGCTGATGCAGAATCCCGCCTTCTTCACCGGCACGCACAATGTTGACATACATGCGGGTGAACACATCGGGGCGGGCTTCCATGGCCTCGGCAAGGCTTCTGCCTTCTTTTACATCACGGCGCATGGTCACCACCAGTTCGCGCATGGCGCTGGATTCAGTGATGCCTTCCAGCAACCGCAGCGCCTTGTCCAGCGGTACCCGGGCATCGACCAGGGTGCGAAGCCCGGTGGTAAAATCCAGCAGATCGCTTTGACGGATTTTTTTGCCGGTACGTACACGTTTTTCACTGCGACTGGCGCGGCTGATTTTTACGGGCACAAGCTTGCGGCCCGTCAGCAGCTTGACGGCCTCGCGCTCCGAGTCCGCGGCAATGTGACCACTTTGTATCTTGCCGGCCGCATCATAGGCCTGGTAGTTGAACTGATGGGCGCTCATGAGGCCGCTCCGGCGCGGGTAACGCGGACTACTTCTTCGGGCGTGGTCATACCGGCGGCGAGTTTTTCCAGCGCATCTTCGCGCAGCGTTTTCATGCCTTCACGGATGGCCTGGGTGCGGATGACATTGGCATCCGCGCCGATAGCTATTTCGTGTCGAATCGCATCAGACATCACCAGCAGTTCATACAGGCCGATGCGTCCGCGATAGCCGGTTTCACCGCAGCGTTCGCAGCCCTTGCCGCGACGCACGTGAGGATAGTCTTCGGCCCGGATCTGCAACACCTGCTCTTCATCGGGGGTGATGGTATGCGGTTCACCGCAATCGGTGCATATGCGTCGTACCAGACGCTGGGCCTGTACGCACAGCAGGCTTGAGCTGATCAGGTAACCCTCCACGCCCATGTCCTGCAGGCGGGTGATGGCACCGGCGGCATCGTTGGTATGCAGCGTGGAGAACACCAGGTGGCCGGTCAGTGCCGATTCGATGGCGATCTCGGCGGTTTCATGGTCACGGATTTCGCCGACCATGATGACGTCAGGGTCCTGACGCACAATGGAGCGCAGGCCCGCGGCAAACGTCAGGCCGATGGCTGCATTGGCCTGGATCTGGGTGATGCCCTCCAGTTGATATTCCACCGGGTCTTCCACGGTAATGATCTTGGTTTTCTGGCTGTTGATCTTTTCCAGCGTGGCGTACAGGGTGGTGGTTTTGCCGCTACCGGTGGGGCCGGTGATCAGGATCATGCCGTGCGGCTGATTGATCAGGTTTTGATAGGTGCCCAGAATATTGTCCGGCATCCCCAGCTGCTGCAGGCTGACAGCGGTATCGCCGCGATCAAGTATACGCAGCACAATAGATTCACCGTGTACGCCGGGGAGTGTAGAGACCCGCATGTCCAGCTGCTTGCCACCGGTCCGGAAATCGATGCGACCGTCCTGCGGTAATCGCTTTTCACCGATATCCATGCGCGCCATCAGTTTCAGCCGCGATGCCACTGCCGTGGTGATACGTACCGGGAGTCTTTCAATACGATGCATGATGCCGTCCACACGGCAGCGCACATCCAGATGCTCTTCATTGGGTTCAAAATGTATATCACTGGCGTTCAGATCCAGCGCCCTGGCAAACAGGTGGTTGACCAGTCGGATGATCGGCGCCTCGGAAGCCAGGTCCTTGAGCTCTTCATCATCCTCAAAACCGGATACGAACAGATCATCCGTGCTGGCGGCGTCGATGGTAGGGGACAATTCGGCGCGCCAGTATTTAATCAGACGTCTGACTTCATCGGCGTTGGCCGGCCGGAATCGCACAGGATCATGACTGTCGGCCGGGTCGGCATTGTTCAGCACAAAGCGGATACGCGCACGCTGCTGGCTGTCCGGCAGCCTGTCACAGACCAGTTCGCGGCTGCTGGCAAAATCCTGCGCAGGGGCAATGCCGGCGGGCTCCAGGAGCTGGGTAAATATGGGCAGGCTGATGACATTTGCCATGGGTCAGTCTCCTGCCGGGGTAGCTGTTGTGTCGCGACTGAAACCCACGACAGTAATTTCACCGCTGTACATGTTGCGGGTTCGACGCATACTGAAATAGCTCACTGCCAGCCAGGGTCGCGACTCATCCAGCTGCGCCAGAAAGGCCAGGGTGTTGTTCTGGTTGTCCAGATTAAAGGACAGCGTTTGCTCGACCAGCAACCAGTCATCGGTTTCGCGTGATTCGGCAAGACTGCTTTGAGTAATAGTGACACCTGTTTCCTGTGCAATCTGTCGGACCCGTCTCTGAATATTGGCCGCCAGCACGGGCACTGTCAGTCTGGCACCCGGTGTACTGTCATTGCCGGTAAAAAGTCGTGCGTCCAGTGACTGCAATTGCTGGTCTATGTCTTGCCGACGCTGCTGCCATAATGTCGTGTCTTCCAACAGACGTTGCTCGCGGGCGATATCCAGGCGCAGGCGCTCAATACGCTCCGCACGCGCCTGATACGCGTCACGGATCACCGGGATGCCATTGGACAGTGCGATAAGCAGCGCCAGCACCAGTGCCAGGCGCAAAATATTTTTTTCGCGTGCGGTCAACGATCGCAATCCTGCAGGCATCAGTCGTCCTCCGGGAAGTACCATTCCTGGTAGGCCGGAAAATTGACCGTGGTCAGTCGCAGATCTATGTAGTAGCGGTTGTTGCTGGTCGCCCTGGCAAAATCTACCTCGGTGAACATGGGGTTCATTTCAAGTTGCTGCAACAGACCCTGAGGGTCGTCGCTCTCGCCTTCAATACTGATATACCCCTCATCCAGCTCCAGCGATGTCAGCACACCCGGGTTTACCTCTGCCTGCAACGCCAACAGCATGGCAGGGACATCCTGATCAGGGAATTCCGTCAGTACACCCCAGTGTGATTCGAAATCACGCACGGCCAGCTGATCGTCACGTGCCGGCGCCGCCAGCTGTTGCTGCTCGGCCAGTGTATTGTCCAGACTGCGTAGCTGAACGCTCTGCACCAGAAACGGTAATGCAGCCACCGCCGTGACGGCGGCAAGCACTGCTGCTGCCAGCCACAGGCGCTTGCCTTTGTCGAACTGATGCCGGGCCGCCAGGGCAGCGGCGGGGACCATGGCATAGGCCCTCATGGCGGCAGCGTACGCGGTCGTCAGATGGTGAGCGCCCCCCGTTTGCTGACGTACGGCGTGCAGGTAATCGTCGGCGCTGCGCAGTGTCACAGCCTCGGACGCGGAGGCTGTCATGGCTGCTGTCTCCGCCTGCCACTGTTCGTTGAAGACCTGAACGTCAAGATCTGTCAGGCTGGTTTGCAGACACTGCCGGACAATACCGTGGCGACAGGATAAAAGCGCCTGATACTGACTGTCACGGTCATCAATCAGGGCGGCATCCCATTGTCCGGCCAGCAATGCTGGTCTTGGCATGACTGCGGCCAGAAACAGGGCGTGGTCGGCAAAGGCTTCGTGCAGTGCATTCAGCGTCATCGTTGGCAGCCAGAATGCCGTGAGGGGCTCAGCGCCGGCGGCAGGGTCAGGCTTTTCTTCCACGTTGACTGCCAGGCTCAGTGCGTCATCATAGCCCGGTAGCAGGCTGTCCGCCTGCAGTTGCAGCGCCGGGCGAACGGCTTTGCTTGCCACACCGGGCAACTCAACGGGGGTGGCCAGGAATTCGGCAGGGGGCAAAAGCAGCAGAACGTTGTGTGGCAGGTTCTTCCGGTCTTTACGCGACCCGGGGTCGCCCAGCAGACTGGCAGCAGCGGTGGCCAGACGGGCGGGGCTGTCTTTATGCACAGCGGAGGTATCCTGCCCAGCCGGGGTTTCCTTCACAGCCGGCGCGCCCAGTTCTGTCCAGCGTCCGCTTTCAAGGTGATACAGGCGGTCATCGAACACCATCAGGAAAACGTTGACGCGGCGCAGGAGAGCGGCGCCCGGATCAGTCGTGTTCAGCGAGTGCCCTGCCGATGACAGCAATTGGCGGAGCTGTTCGCCGATATCGCTCAAACCCATGTGGTAGATCCCTGCTGTTGTTTTCTGCTGCGTGAGCTTCCTGTGACGTCTGCCGCCGCAATAAAGTTTGTGTCGACGCTCTAGTCGCCGGGCCGGTGCCTGACCACCCGATTCCGGCCATCCGCCTTGGCTCTGTAGAGGGCCTTGTCGGCCCGCTCAAACAGCGATTCCGGACCATCATCGTGCAGGGCTTCCGTGACGCCAAACGACACCGTGATTTTCAGTTGCCGCTCTTTGAAATGAAAGGGGATACCGGCTATCGCTTCACGTACCTTGTTCAGCGCGTGTTCGGCGTCAGCAGGCCGTGTTCCGGGCATGATAATAACAAATTCTTCGCCGCCGTAACGGGCTACAAAATCACTGTCACGCAATCGCGACACCAGTTCCTTGCTGATAATTTTTAAAACCTTGTCCCCGGCCAGATGGCCATAGGCATCATTGATGTGCTTGAAGTTGTCGACGTCTGCGACGGCCAGACACAGTGCCCGGTCATCATCCCGACGTTCGTGACTGGCGCCATCCCGCCATTCATCAAGTACGCTGCGCAATCGCTGATTGTAAGCGTCCCGGTTGGGCAGGTCGGTCAGGGTATCAGTTTGCGCCTTTTCCTGCTGCTGGGTCAGGTGCAGGCGCAATTCTCTGGACTCCGTCTCCAGTGCACTGATGCGCTCAATCAATTGACGCATCTCCTGGGTCATGCCGTCATCCTGCTGCTGACGCTGGGACTTGAAACTGTCCAGTGAACTGATGATGGCCCCGATTTGTGACTGCACACTTGTTTTCAGGGTATCCAGATCGGCATCGGCATCTGCGACAGCATTGCTGATGCCGTCTATCTGTTCACGCATCCTGGCGTCCATGGCGGCGTCGTTGGCGGCACTTTGATCGGCATGCTTGCGGGACGTGTCGACGAAGGCCTGCACCTGCGCCAGGCTCTCGTTCACTTCCGCCAGAAAATCCTGGAACTCCAGACGCTGATCATCGGCGGCGCTGCGCAGGATTTGCAGAATCTCTTCCAGCACCGCAACAAAATCGTACCAGTTAAGCCCCTTGAGAATGTGGCGTCGAATGGAATCGGCGAGTTTCACAGATTCGCCGGTGATGTGGATCGATTCCAGGATTCTGAGCAGCAATGGTTCGACATGTCCGGCGATAAAGGAGAATGCCGGTTCTGCCAGGCCAGAGCCATCACGTATCAGTTCGCCTTCGATGTCTTCGCTGTCATCGGGATCGAGCCTGGCATGCTGTTGGTGCAGGGCGCTGTCCTGCAGGTCAGTGGCCCGCCCGGTGATTTTGTGAACCGCAGCCGATGCGTTGAGTGCATTGCGGTCTTCATCAAAACGGGCTTCTTCGTCGGTTTCCTGTTCAGTCTCAAGCCTGACCTTGTGCTGGCTGGCGGTCGGTGTGTCATCCCGGTCCATGAGTTCGCCAGAGAGGACTTCGGTGTGGTTGGACGATGGGGGCTCTTTATGCGCTGAAGGCTCTTTATGCGCTGAGGGCTCTTTATCGGCTGAAGGCTCTTGATCCGCTGTGGGAGCGGGGTCGATGCTGCCGAACAGGCGTTGCCAGAGGCCAGCGCCGGCTGGCGTGTCTGACGCCTGTCTCTTATACACATCTCCGAGCCCACGAG
>CAJXPR010000054.1 GCA_913058135.1 uncultured Gammaproteobacteria bacterium | reverse complement strand
CTACACAGAGTAGATCGTCGGCAGCGTCAGATGTGTATAAGAGACAGCAATGGTAACTGGCTCACGCTCCTGGGTCGACGGCACAAAACTGAGCACCATGATGGACGTATCGCTGTCCAGAAACACATCCTTGATAAATTCATCGGCGCTCAAACAGTTCAGGTAACTGCGGTCGCCAGGCATATCGGCCAGCTCGCAGCTGGCTTTTTCCATGCCGGAATAAGGCCTGGCGTTTTCCGGCACCAGATTCAGCCAGGCACCGTTGGGGTTCACATAGTGGCCCTGCACATCAAAAATGAATTCGCGGCCATCGACCTGAGCCTGCGCCAGTTGCATGTCAACAGCAGCGTCGTCACTGATCTGGTAAAAACCGCCGCGTTTGCCGACGGCTGCATTGGCGGCGTTAAACGCCAACAATGTGCTGGCCGCCCCACAACTGGAAATCAAAAATTTGCGCCGGTCCCAGCCGCGCCGTTTGGCATTGGTGGTGGCATTGTCATGCGCCAGGGCATTGGCTTTGACGTTCACCGCTGACAGCGGCATGGGTGCGTATTCACCGTTGGAGGTGGTGTCTATCTTGATGGGCAGACGGGTTCCGTCCTTGTCGATATCATGGTTCATGGTGCGGCAACCTCTTGCGTTGAAATTATTGGCAGGTCGATCGCTGAACATTCATTTTCGACTGTAACAAGAATTCCGATACCTGAACATTAAAACCCGACGCCATTGAAGCTCTCTCTGTCCCACAGAGCCCCTTAACTCTGTTCGGCACCAGACATAAAAAACCCGCCGGACCTTATTGGTACGGCGGGTTCTATTGTCCCGGGCCCTGAAGGATCAAGGCCCTGGCGGGGCAGCGATCAGTCCGGCAGAGCCAGTGCTGTCAGCGTGCCGCCGGTTTGCAGCATCACGTACTGCTTGCCTTCGTGCTGGTAGTTCATCATGCCATAGCGGCTCTGCTCAGGCACAGCCACCTTGCCGATCTGCTCACCGGTCTCTTTATCGACCGCAAACAGGGCTGGCGTGCCGTCGCTCATCGCGCTGGCGTACATCAGCATGGTCTCAGTCACGGTCATTGGTGCAACCGTGCCGCTGCCGGTGTTGCCCACATCGATACCTTCCAGTGCCGGATGGTTCTTGATGCGGTCAGGTGTTTCACCAACAGGGATCCACCACTTGTGATCACCGGTGTTCAGGTCGATCGCGGTGATACGGCTGAAGGGTGGCTTGAACAGGGGCAGACCCTGTGGGCCACGCACCAGTGCAGACCGCAGCGGGGCGTACTGGGCAAATGTAGTACCCGTAGGCAGTTCGAGCATGGTGTCACGCTCTTGTGCCGGCGCCATGATGCGGTTGGTGCAACCCTTGCGCGAGGTCACGAACAGGGTACCCGTGGTGGGGTCACCAGCGGCAGGACCGTCAATGTTCACACCACCGATGTCGCCCGGACACCACAGCGAGGCAGTTTTGCCCAGCTCGTTGTCACGGTGCAGCGGCGGATGGAACAACGGACCGATCTCAAACTCGGAAATGGCTTCAATCGCCTGCTCACGCAGCTCCGGTGTGAAGTCGATCAGATCATCGTGGGTCAGACCCTGCATGTCGTAAGGGGCCGGTTTGGTCGGGAACGGCTGTGTCGGAGACAACACTTCGCCGGGGATCAGACCTGCCGGTACTTCACGCTCTTCGATTGGCCAGATGGGCTCACCGGTTTCGCGGTTGAACACATAGGTGAAGGCCTGTTTGGTGACCTGGGCGACCACAGGAATGGTCTGGCCGTTCTGCTCAATATCCAGCAGCACGGGTGCTGTCGGCGTATCGTAGTTCCAGATATCCTTGTGTACCAGCTGGAAGTGCCACTCACGCTCACCGGTGGACGCGTTCAAAGCGATCAGGCTGGTGCCGTACAGGTTATCACCCTGAAGGTGACCACGATAGAAGTCGATGGAGGCGGCATTGGTCGGAATATAGACCATGTCCAGTTCCGGATCGGCCGCTACCGGTGCCCAGGAAGAGATCTCGCCGGTGTAGGCGCGTGGGTCTTCAATCTGGTTGCCATCACCGTCCTTCCAGGTATCCCAGCCAAACTCGCCTTTGTCCGGAATGATGTTGAAGGTCCACTTGTGCTCGCCGGTTGCGCTGTCAAAACCAAGAATATCACCCGGGATATTTTCAATACGGGTCTGGTTGTAACCCTGTTCGGCGGAGTTGGGAACAACGACGGTGCCGTTAACCACGATGGGTGGTGACGAGGCAGTGATGTAACCTTCTTCCAGCGGAATACCGTAGTAGGGGTCAAACTCGTAGCCGTTGGCCTCAGCCAGGATTTTCTGCAAATCGACTACGCCGGTTTCCGGGAAGCCTTCAATGCCGATTTCGTGACCGAAACCTTCCAGCGGGGCGCCGGTCTTGGCGTCCAGCGCGGTCAGGAAGAAGCCCGGGCTGATGATGTAGATAACGCCTTTGCCATCAACTTCGCCGTAGCCTACGCCTTTACCGTAGTCTTTACGCATGGAGTATTCGTGGCGGAAGGTGTGGGGCTCGCGGTAGGACCAGATGGTCTCGCCGGTAACCGGATCCAGGGCAATAACATGACGTCGGTCGCCGGCAACTGTGTACAGCATGCCGTCGATGTAGCTGGGCGTAGACCGGCCACTGCTGGCACCGAAGCTGGCGCCGTCCCAGACCCAGGCTGTTTCAAGGGATTCAAAATTGTCAGCGTTGATCTGTGACGCCGGCAAGTAACGGGTGTGTGCGTAGTCCGACCCCAGAGTCATCCACTCGATGGACTCTCCCTGCGCAGACAGCAGCGCGGGAGTACCCATCGCCACCCCAGCTACCAGGGACATCAGGCCGGCCAGCGGCTTTTTGGCAAAGCCGCCTGCCATTAATTTACTTTTCATATTCACTTGCACTCTCCTCATCAAGCCAAAAACAATATTCGGGCTTTTGTGGTTTTCTTGTTGTCAGCATTCGCCAGGACGTAACCCCACCCACACCGGCTATGCAGCTCCGCAGCCCCCCTTCTACAGGCATACTGAACCGCTGGCTTACTGAGACTCGCACTCAGAGGGAAGGACTTCTGAGGATACCGCAACACCTGCGCCAAGTCCATATGAGCGCCTGTCATGGATTTACCACCGCCATTTTGCTACTTTAGACACTCGCCCTGCCGCTTTTTTTACCGGATTGATCTCTATGACCGCCGATACACCTTCTGATGTACACCTGAAACTTCGCAATCTCACCGAAGCCGACTATCCGCAGCTGGCAAAGCTCATGGAAGCGGTGTATCCGGATCTGGGCGGTGCCTGGCCGGAAGCGTCTATACGCCGGCTGATCAGGGATTTCCCCGAAGGCCAGATCGCCATTGAAGACTATGGCAATCTGGTGGCCGCCGCGCTGACCATACGCTGTGACTATGACCGCTTCAGCCGGCAGCATACCTACGAAGATCTCATCGGCCGCCGCGAGCAGATCAAGCACGACCCTGACGGCGATGCCATGTACGGCATGGACCTGTTTGTTGACCCCGAGTACCGTGACCTGCGCCTGGGCCGGCGTCTGTATGACGCACGCAAGGACATGTGCCGGGATATGAACCTGCGCGCCATTCTGGCCGGCGGGCGCATCACCAGCTATCACAAGTTCGCTGATGAAATGACCCCGATGCAGTACATCGCCGCTGTCGATCGCAAGGACGCCCATGACCCGATTCTCAGCTTCCAGCTGGCCAATGATTTTGAGGTCAAGCGTCTGCTCAAGGATTACAATCCGCAGGACGAAAAGTCCCAGGGTTATGCCACCCTGCTGGAATGGAACAACATCCTGTACGAACCGGAGACCAGCGACCTCAGTCAGCGCCGCAAGGCCGTGGTGCGCGTCGGCATACTGCAGTGGCAGATGCGCCTGACCAGCTCGTTTGAGGCCTGGTTGTCACAGGTGGAATACTTTGTCGATACCATGGCTGACTACCAGGCTGACTTTGTGTTGTTCCCGGAGTTTTTCAACGCCCCACTGATGGGCCTGGGCGACCACACCAACCAGTTTGAAGCGATACGCTTCCTGTCGACCTTCGCCACCCGCTCCATTGAAGCGCTGTCCGAGTTTGCCATCACCTACAACATCAACATCATCGCCGGCAGCATTCCGGTAATGGAAGGTGACAGGCTGCTCAACAAGGCTTACCTGTGTCGCCGTGATGGTACTGTGGACTCGCAGGCCAAACTGCACATCACCCCGCATGAGCGTCGCGACTGGGTCATCGATGGCGGTGACAGCCTGCAGGTATTTGACACCGACGCTGGTCGCATCGGCATTCTGATCTGCTACGACGTGGAGTTCCCGGAGCTTTCGCGCATGCTGGCCAAGGGCGGCATGGACATTCTGTTTGTACCGTTCTGGACTGACACCAAGAACGGCTTCCTGCGCGTGCAGCGCTGCGCCCAGGCCCGGGCCATTGAAAACGAATGTTATGTGGCGATCGGCGGCAGTGTCGGCAACCTGCCACAGGTACACAACGTGGACATTCAGTACGCGCAGTCGGCAGTGTATTCACCCTCCGATTTTGCCTTCCCGCACGACGCCATCATGGCAGAAAGCACGCCCAACACTGAGATGGCACTGGTCGCCGATCTGGATCTGGACAAGCTGGTGCAGGTGCGTCACGAAGGCTCGGTCACCAACGCCAAGGATCAGCGTCATGATCTGTATGAGGTGCGCTGGATAGGGCCGGAAAAAACCGAAGCCAACCCCTCGCCCCAGGCGGAACAGATATCAGACGATATAGGTTCCGGGGACAAGAGCTGAACCGTCACTCGACGGCAGGTGCCATAGGCAGGAGACGGGCGTCTACCGACAAGGTGTAGTCGCCCGTGGTACCCGGGTCGTAGGTGTTCACATACACCGAGTACAGGTCATATTCGGCGGCAAACACCAATTGTGAGTCCAGCCCCTCGTCTTCAAAATCGTCATTCTCGAACTGGATCAGCACATCATCGCAGGTCCCCACGCCAACCAGCAGGAAGCTGTCAAAATCGTCGGAGCGCAGGGTCAGGGTATATTCCATGCCGGGCTGGGGCCGAAGCTGGAAACAGTCAGCATAGGTGCCATCATTCATCTGCGGATGATAGTCGGCCAGCTCGCCGTCGTGGACGGTGCCGGGGGTGAGCTCGTTGCCACTGTACTCTAGCCTGGCTGAGGGCTCCAACGCCGCTGAGGGCTCTTCATTCGCTGAAGGCTGTTCATTCGCTGAAGGCTCTTGTCCTGCTGAAGGCTCTTGCCCTGCTGAAGGCTCTTGCGCCACTGCGGGCATGGCGGCGACGGACGTCAGCAGCGTCAGGGTGATCAGCGCCAGGTGTCCTGCATTGAAGATGTTATTGACTGCTTTCATAATCTGCTTGCCTCAAACCTGTAACAGCGGTCCGACTTTTTTCAGGGCGGCATTCACTCGCTCAGCCAATTGCCAGGGAGGGTTAAGGATCAGCATGCCGGAACCGTGCATGCCAAACTCATCGGATTGCGGCGCAACCGTCAACTCGATGCTGACACTGTCAGCCACATTGCCCAGCTTCTGTTTCACCAGACCACTGAGATCCCGCGACTGCCCCAGCATCGGATACCACAGGGCTATGATACCCGTGGGCCAGCGCCGATGCACGGCCTGTACGGTTTTGATGGCCTGCTGATAGTCTGCCTTGTTTTCGTAGGCCGGGTCCATCAGCAACAGGCCCCGCCGGGGCATCGGCGGCGTCAACGCAACTGCCCCTTCAAAACCGTCGCGGTGGTGCATGCTGATCCGTGAATCGCGTTTGAAGTTGTCACGCAGATGGTCGATCTCGGTGCTGTGCAGCTCCATCAGGATCAGCTGATCATCCTCGCGCAGCTGCGATTGCATGATCGCGGGCGAGCCCGGATAGTTGCCAATGGAAGCGCCGGTATCGACGGGGTTAAACCCGGCCACCAGGTTCAGGTAATCGCCGACCAGATCCGTGCCCCGGAATTTCTCGCGCTGCTGCCAGAGACGCAGAAACCCCTGCGCGGCTTCGCCGGTTTTTTTCGCCGGTTCACTGCCAAGGTTATAAAAACCGTTGCCACTGTGGCTGTCGATGCCGACAAAGGGTTTGTCCTTGATGCGTAGCTGCTGCAGTATCGCCAGCAAGGTCAGGTGTTTGAGCACATCAGCATGGTTGCCGGCGTGGTAGGCGTGACGATAGCTCAGCATGCGATCCGCCCGGCGAATCGCATCAAAAATGTAGGGTTGGTCATGGTGATTTACTGCCTGTTGCGCTGTTGTTTGTCCTGACGATACATCAGGTAGCCGGCAATCGATACCGCAACGACCACAACAGCGATGATAATGGTCGCCAGCGCATTGATCTGCGGACTGACCCCCAGCCTGACACTGGAATAGACCACCATCGGCAAGGTGGTAGCGCCGGGACCTGAGACAAAGCTGGCCACCACCAGATCGTCCATGGACAGCGTGAACGCCAGCAGCCAGCCGGCCACCAGCGAGGGCGCAATCACCGGCAGGGTGATGGTGAAAAACACTTTTAATGGCCGGGCCCCCAGGTCCATGGCGGCCTCTTCCAGCGAAGCGTCCATATAGGCCAGCCGGCTTTGCACCACTACCGTGACGTAGGCCATACAGAAGGTCACGTGCGCCATGATGATGGTGCCCTGCCCGCGACTGGCCGGCCAGCCGATCAGGTCGGCCATGGACATGAACAGCAGCAATAGCGACAGGCCCAGAATGATCTCCGGCATCACCAGCGGCGCCGCCACCATGATACCCATGGATCGCGCACCCCACTGCCGCCGGAAACGCACCAGCGTCATGGCTGCCAGCGTACCCAATATGACCGCGATGGTTGCTGCCACGGCCGCCACCTTGATGCTCAGCCAGGCCGCTGACAGCAGTTGCTCGTTCTGCATCAGCTCGCCGTACCAGCGCGTGCTGAAACCAGCCCATACGGTCACCAGACGGCTTTCGTTAAACGAGTACACAATCAGGCTGAGAATCGGCGCGTACAGGAACACATAACCGAAGGCCAGCGCCGTCCACAGCCACGGGAACCGGCGGCGTTTGTGCAGCTTCATGGTGCTCATGTCGCATCCTCCATCAGTTCCGCCCGCGACTCATAGTGGCGCAGCAACAGAAAAGGAATGATCAGCACCACCAGCAGGACCGCCGCCAGCGCGGAGGCCACCGGCCAGTCGCGGTTGTTGAAGAACTCTGTCCACATCAGTTTGCCCAGCATCAGGCTGTCCGGCCCGCCCAGCAGGTCCGGGATCACAAACTCACCCATCACCGGGATGAACACCAGCATGGCCCCGGCAATAACACCCGGCACCGACTGCGGCCAGGTGATGGTCAGGAACTGACGCAGCGGACGGGCCCCCAGATCGGCGGCCGCCTCCAGCAACACCGGATCAAGCCGCGACAAGGTGGCATACAGCGGCAGTATCATGAATGGCAGGTAGGCGTAGGTGACGCCGATATACACTGCCAGCGATGTGTGCATGATTTCCAGAGGCTGATCAATGACACCTAGCCAGAGCAGGAAATTATTGAGGATGCCGTTGGTATTCAGAATACCCATCCAGGCATACACCCGGATCAGGAACGAGGTCCAGAACGGCAGAATCACCAGCATCAGCAGCGGCATGCGCAGGTGCGACGGCGCGCGGGCAATGGCGTAGGCCATGGGGTAGCCGATCAGCAGGCACAGCACCGTGGAGATCGAGGCTACCTGGAGCGAACCCAGCAACGCACTGGCGTACAGACTGTCTTCCCAGAGCAGGCGATAGTTGCCGAAGTTGACCACGATGTTGACCAGGCCATCGGCGGTTTCGCGAATCCAGCCCAGATAGGGCGGCTGGGCCAGCGCCGGCTCGGACAGACTGATCTTGAGAATAAACAGAAACGGCAGGCAGAAGAACACCACCAGCCATAGCCAGGGAATGCCCGTGACCAGCCAGCGTCCCGGTGCCATCCGGCGCCAGCGCGCGCGCAAAGCCGTCAGTGCGCCCGCACCGGCGCTAGCCCCCATCACTGGGCGAGTAACCCGCAGCGATCGGCGTGCCAGCCCAGGGCGATGGTCTGCCCCCAGGTCAGTGGCAGCTCGGCAAGCGCCTGCACATTGGGCTGGGTATATTTCACGCGTTTGCCGGAGGCCAGTTCCACATGGTAAATCGACTCATCGCCCAGGTAGGCAATCTCGCGGATCACGCCCTGCATCCGATTGGGCAGATCGTCGCCGGCCTGCGCCATACGGATTTTCTCCGGACGCACTGCCACGGTCACCGGCATACCCACGGTCATGGGCTGACTATGACGCACACACAGCTGGCCGCCCGCTTCTTCGCTGTCGACCCGCACCTGATCACCGTCCTGGCTATGGACAATGCCCTCGAACAGATTGACGTTGCCAATAAAGCTCGCCGCATAACGGCTCAACGGAAACTCATACATGCGCCGCGGCGAATCCACCTGCTCAATGCGCCCCTCGCGCATCAGCGCAATACGCGATGACATGGTCATGGCTTCTTCCTGATCATGCGTCACCACGATAAAGGTGATGCCCAGGCGTTCCTGCAGGTTCACCAGTTCAAACTGGGTCTGTTCCCGCAATTTGCGATCCAGTGCGCCCAGCGGCTCGTCCAGCAGCAGGATTTTCGGCAGCTTGGCCAGCGCCCGCGCCAACGCCACACGCTGACGCTGCCCGCCGGACAGTTGATGGGGTTTGCGGTGCCCGAGTTTTTCAATCTGCACCAGCGCCAGCATCTCACGGACGCGTTCGTCGCGCTGGGCTCTGGCCATACGATCCTGCTTCAGACCATAGGCGATATTGTCTGCCACACTCATATGCGGGAACAGCGCATAACTCTGGAACATCATGTTGACCTGCCGCTCATAGGGCGGCAGATCCGTCACATCCTGTCCATCAATATAAATGCGGCCCTCGGTCGGTGTTTCAAACCCGGCCAGCATTCTGAGCAGAGTGGTCTTGCCGCAACCGGAAGAACCCAGCAACGAAAAGAATGCCTTCTCCTCAATATCCAGACTGATATTGTCCACGGCATAGGTGCTGCCGAAAACCTTGGAGATGTTCTGTATTCTGACCAGCGGTTCCTGGTCAGCATTGGCAACAGCGTTACTCATCCATCAGCCTCTCATCTGGTTTTCAACAACCGCTGACCGGCGATCAGCGCCCGGTTTTCACCCGGGTCCACAATCGGTTCATGCTGCGGATCTGCGCATCGCTCGGTGTTTTCAGCACGATGAAACGCTCCTGTGTCGCTGCCGGCGGGTAGATGCCCGGGTCATTGCGCACTGCCTCGTCTACCAGTGCCACAGAGGCACTGTTGGCATTGGCATAGGCGACATAGTTGCTCACGTCGGCGATCACCTCCGGCTCCATCACATAATTCAGGAAGGCGTGAGCGTTGGCTACATTGGGCGCATCAACCGGGATGGCAAATACGTCTGTCCATACCACCGCCCCTTCCGATGGCGCGGCATAGGCAATGTTGACGCCGTTGTCTGCTTCATTGGCGCGATCGCGCGCCTGCAACACGTCGCCCGAGTAACCATGGGCTACACACAGGTCGCCGTTGGCCAGGTCACTGATATAGGACGAACTGTGGAAATAACGGATATGCGGGCGCGCGGCAGCCACGACATCGGCAGCTTCCTGGGCGGCAGCACTGCTGTAGTCATCGGTGGGTACGCCCAGATAGGCGCGCGCGGCGACAAACACCTCGGTGACGTCGTCCATCAGTGACACACCACAGGAGGACAGGCGCGACACAATAGCCGGATCAAACACCAGTCGCCAGGTGTCCAGCGGCATGTCATCACCCAGAATCGCTTTCACTTTGTCGACGTTGTAACCGATGCCGGTGGTGCCCCACATATACGGCAACAGATACTGATTACCCGGATCGATGTCGTCCAGCGACTGCAGAATCACCGGGTCCAGATTGTCGAAGTTGCCCAACAGGCTTTTATCCAGCGGCTGATACAGACCGGCGCGGATATGGCGATCGGCAAACGGCCGTGCCGTGGGTACCACCAGGTCGTAGCCGCTGCGTCCGGCGAGCATGCGGGTTTCCAGCACTTCATTGGAATCGTAGACATCGTAGGAGACATCTATACCGGTACGATCCTGGAAATTGCCGATGGTGTCCTCGGCAATATAGTCCGACCAGTTGTAAATATTGACACTCCCCTGCGCCAACACATTCGCGGCGCTGCCGGCGAAAACCAGAGCAGCGATCCGGGCACTCAACACAGCAAGGCGACGAGCAACTTTATTCATCAGGGAACTCCTCCACGGAGACTACGATAAAGAGAGGAAACCGGCCGTTCCGGGGTAGCAGGCTGCCGGCAGATATGCCCGCATTGGTGTCTGCCGGCACGCCTGCAAAAGTACCTGCAAAAGTGCCTGCAAAAGTGCCTGTAACAGCGCCCCCGTAAAACGCGCATAATAGAGTAATTTAGCAAAAAGAAAAGTATTTTTTACGCTTTTGAAATCGCGGCTAAAGCCTTGCACCATAAGGGTTCGCCGGCGATTTCCGGCTGATGCTGTCAGCCCCGGCGGGCATTCGGACGCGATTCGTATTATCATGGCGCCCCAAACTTCCGGACAGATCTTAAGCCCATGTCAGACACCCCGTTTTCTTTCTTCGCCAGTTGCGCCAAAAGTCTTGAACCCCTGCTGGCAGAGGAGCTGCGCCAATGCGGCGCCCGTGACATCCGCGAAACCGTGGCCGGGGTAAATTTCAGCGGCTCGCTGACCGAAGCCTATCGCGCCATCATGTTCTCGCGCATCGCCAACCGCATCATCCTGATCCTGCACCAGCAGCTGGTGCCCGACGCCGATGCACTGTATGCAGCTGCCGACAGCATCGACTGGACCCAGCACATGAGCAGCACTGACAGTTTTGCCATCAGCGCCGCCGGCACCACGCACAATCTCAATCATACCCAGTTTATCGCCCAGCGCATCAAGGACGCAGTAGTGGATCAGTTTCGCAGCAGCGGCCAGAACCGGCCGGATGTGTCGAAACAGGACCCGGACCTGCGCATCCATGCGGTAATCAAGAAAGGTCGTGTGATCCTCGGCATCGATCTGGTTGACGGCAGCCTGCACCGTCGGGGTTACCGTCAGGAGCAGGGCGAAGCACCCATGAAGGAGACTCTCGCGGCGGCCCTGCTGATGCGTGCTGGCTGGCCGACGCTGATGCAGCAGGACAACGCCATCGTTTTCGACCCCATGTGTGGTGCCGGCACACTGCTGATTGAAGCCGTGCTGATGGCGCTGGATATCGCGCCCGGGCTGCTGCGTGATGGCCAGCTATCCGCCTGGCCACATCATGACCAGGCCGCCGCCGCAGCCGTGCGTCAGGAAGCCGAACTGCGCAAACAGGATGCCGCGCACTGGACCGGCCAGGCACTGGGCAGCGACCAGGACCTGCGCGCACTGGGCATGGCCCGCCGCAACGCCGAGCGCGCCGGCATCTGGGATCATATCGAATTCACGTCAGCGTCGTTGCAAGATGTAAAACTGGGCCAGCCACCCACGTTGCTGATCACCAACCCGCCTTACGCAGAACGCCTGGGCGACGATGCCGAGGTCATGGCGCTTTATCAGGAGCTGGGCGCTGTCATCCGCCGCGAAGCCATGGGCGCCGAAGTCGCGGTGTTTACCGCGCGGCCGGAATGGGGCAAGCTGATCGGCATTCACAGCCACAAGCAGTACGCGCTGTTCAATGGCGCCCTGCCCGCCAAACTGCTCTTGTTCCACGTTGATGACGCATCTGTTTACCAGACCCGCAAAACCGCGGTCAGTAGTAGCCAGTTGGTGACCGAAGACGCACTGGACAATGGTGGTCAGATGCTGGCCAACCGTCTGCGCAAGAATCTGAAAAACATCGGCCGCTGGGCCCGCCAGCAGGGCATCAGTTGCTACCGCCTGTACGATGCCGATATGCCTGAATACGCATTTGCCATTGACGTGTACACCGACATCGAGGGTCAGGTGCATATCCACATGCAGGAATACAAACCACCCGCGTCGGTGACCGAGGTGGACGCCGAACTGCGTCGTCGCCAGAGCCTGCTTGCCGTTCAGGTCGTCATGCAGTTACCGGCGCAGTTTATCAGCATCAAGGTACGCGAACGCCAGCGCGGCAAACAGCAGTATCAGCCCTCGCGTGAGCAGGGCCAGGACATCGTGGTGCAGGAAGGCGACGCGCGGCTGATCGTCAATCTGGAACGTTATCTGGACACCGGCCTGTTTCTCGACCACCGCCCGATGCGTCGTTACGTGCACCAGCATGCCAGTGGCAAGGACGTACTCAACCTGTTCTGTTACACCGGCTCGGTCAGCGTGCAGGCTGCTCTGGGTGGCGCCCGCCGCACGGTCAGCGTCGATCTGTCCAACACCTACCTGAGCTGGGCACAGCGTAATCTGGAATTGAACCAGTTAAGCCTGCGCACCAATGAACTGGTGGAGATGGATTGCCTGCGCTACCTGCAGAAATGCAAACATGACTTTGATCTGATCTTTCTGGATCCGCCGACGTTCTCCAATTCCAAAAGCACGGACAATGTACTGGATATCCAGCGCGACCATGGCGAGTTGATCGAGCTATGCATGCAACGCCTGCGCCCACAGGGCACGCTGATCTTCTCCACCAATATGCGCAAGTTCAAACTGGATGAAGGGCTGGCGCAGCGCTTTGCCATCGAAGACTTTACTGCTGCCAGCATCGACAAGGATTTTGCCCGCAATACCCGCATCCATCAGGTCTGGTTATTTCGCGCCCTTGCTGTCTGAGGGCTTTGATCCCATCGGATCCATGTGCGGCACTTTACCGGCAGCCGATTCTTGCAGGCTGTAGCCCAGGTAATCGGCGTGCAGCGAGCGCAGCAACGAATAGGCCATGAACACCAGCAGTACACAGAACGGGAAACCCAAGGTGGTGATAACGTTCTGCAGTGCCGGCAGGCCACCGCCCAACAGCAATGTCGCCGCGATCAGGCCCAGCAACAGCGTCCAGAAAATACGCTGCCAGGTCAGGCTGGGCTGGGTGTCGCTGCGCGACAGCACATCCACCACCAGCGCCGCCGAATCAGCCGAGGTGGTCAGGAACACCACTATCACCACCAGACTCAGCACCGATATCAGCGTGGACAACGGAAAGTAGCTGAGAAAGTCGAACAGTGCCACTGACACATCGGCCTGCACCTGCGTAGTCAGATCCACGCCCTGATTCAATTCCAGGTCCATGGCCGCCAGGCCAAACACCGAGAACCACACCACGGTAAACAGCAGAGGCGCACCCAGCGCACCACCGACAAACTGGCGAATCGTTCTGCCCTTGGAAATGCGGGCAATAAAGATCCCCACATACGGCGCCCAGGAAATCGTCCACGCCCAGTAGAACACCGTCCAGCTCTGTTGCCAGCTGGTGCCCTGGTAGGCCTCGGTCCAGAATGACATCCACGGCAGATTCTGCAGGTAATTACCAAAGTTCTGCACAATGCCCGAGGTAATAAACAGCGTCGGCCCGGCCAGCCAGACAAACAGCATCACAATCAGCGCCAGCACGATGTTGAATTCCGACAACCGCTTGATGCCGCGATCCAGACCAAGTGCCACCGACACGGTGGCCACGGCGGTAATCACCACCACAATCAGCAGCTGTGACAGCTGGCTGATGGGCACACCCAGCACGGCATTCAGGCCACTGTTCAACTGCAGGGTGCCCAGCCCCACCGACACCGCCACGCCAAACAATGTCCCTAACAAGGCAATCACATCAATCGCCCAACCCAAGGGACCAAATATTTTGTCACCCATCACCGGATAAAAAATGCTGCTGATGCGCATCGGCAGGCCCTGCCGGTAGGTAAAATAGGCAATCGCCAGCGCAGGCAGGGTGAAAATGGTCCAGGTATGCAAACCAAAATGGTAGAGCGCGATATTCATGGCGTTTTTCGCTGCGTCCACGGTGCCAGCCTCTACCCCTTCGATGGGCGGATTGGCAAAGTGCGACAGCGGTTCCGCCACACCCCAGAACATCAGGATGGTGCCGATACCTGCGGCAAACAGCATGGCAAACCAGGTCACCGTCGGATATTCCGGCCCTTCGTCGTCCGGCCCCAGCCTGACATGACCATAACGACTCAGCGCCAGCCACACCAAAAAGATCAGCAGACCACTGACACTGAGCACATAGAACCAGCCGAAGTACTGAAAGGTAAAGGTACCTACTTCGCCAAAGAACGCGGCAAACTCGCTGTTAAAAGGAATCGCCAGACAGACAAACAGTATGGCAATACCGGCGGCGCTAAAAAAAATCTGGGGAATGGCGTTCAGACCCAAAAACCCGGCTAATCGATCAAACATCATCGTTCTCCGTTTTTGTTTTTCTGTCGCCAGTTGCGCTCTCAGGCGAGCGCAGCCAACAAGGATTTATCGTAGGTTTTCAGGGCCGACACATCGCCCTGCTGTACCCGTTTGAGCCAGTCGGGATTGGCAATAAGAGCGCGCCCCACAGCCACCAGATCGAACTCGTCGGCCTCCAGACGCTGCAGCAATTCACCAATATCAGCACTGCCGGCTTCGCCACCCATAAAGGTGGTAATGAACTCCTCGCTCAAACTAACACTGCCCACAGTAATCACCGGTTTGTCGAGCAGCTTGCGGGTCCAGCCCGCCAGGTTCAGTGTCGAACCTTCAAACTCGGGCTCCCAGAAACGCCGCTGACTGCAGTGAAAAATATCCACACCGGCATCAGAAATTGGCGCCAGCACTTCCAGCAGTTCGTCCGGCGTGGTGGCCAGGCGTGCGTCATAATCCTGCTGCTTCCATTGTGAAAAGCGGAAGATGATCGGAAAATTCTCACCCACTTCCTGACGAATGGCCTGCACTATTTCTACCGCAAACTGGCTGCGTCTGGCACGCGAGCCACCGTATTTGTCGTCGCGGGTATTCAGACCTTCCCACAGGAAGTCATCAATCATGTAGCCGTGGGCACCATGAATCTCCAGCGCATCAAAGCCCAGATTTTTGGCGTTGCGGCCGGCCTCACCAAAGGCTTTCACGATCTCGTCAATCTCTGCCGTGCTCAGGGGCTCTCCCACCTTCTTGCCGGGCAATGCAAACCCCGAGGGTGTGGCGCTGGGATAGTCAGGGAACGGGCCCGTGCCCGGCTTGCGCGCGCAGCCCACATGCCACAGCTGCGGTGCGATCTTGCCGCCCTGGGCATGCACGGCCTTGACCACGTCTGCCCAGCCGGCAAGGGCTTCGTCGGTGTAAAAATTCGGGATGGCCGCATCGAAGGAGGCGGCTTTGTGACCTACGGTTGTACCCTCAGTGATGATCAGACCGACATCACCCTCTGCACGCCGACGATAATATTCCGCAACATTGGCGCCTGGCACGCCGTTCGGCGAGAATTGCCGTGTCATCGGCGCCATCACCAGGCGGTTCTTCAGGGTCAGCTTTGGTGTTGAAAAAGGTCGCAGTAAAGCATCTATCGACATGTCTTTTACCCGTACTCAGTAAGTGGAAATGGAAATATGACTGTAAATTGCCCATAAAAAAAGGCCGCTCCGCTCAGGAAGCAGCCTTTTTAGTCGGTCTGCTTATCGAATCAGCTTACTAACTTACCTTATTCAGGCAGGTCTGTGTAAGAAAAATAGCCGATAAACATCTCTTCCCAGCTCTGCGGTCCGCCGACTGCGGGAACCGTCGGATCGGGGTTGCCCGGGTTGTACTCGGAGTTGTCGAACAGACCTTCCACCACGACCCGTGAACCGGCCGGCAGAACCATGGGCTCTTCCATGCGGTAGGTGGGTTGCCAGGCGAAGTTGTAATCCGCCACGTTGATGATGTCCTCGACCGTGTTGTCGGGATAGATTACCCGGGCTGACATGGCCTTGCCACGATAATGCATGTGAGCACGGAAACCGTGCAGCACGATATCGTCTTCGAATACGTGGCTGGCAGCCATTTCGTGATTCATTGCACCGGGCGGAATAACCAGCCGGTCAGCGCCATTGGCGGAGACCGAATAGGTGTGAAACTCCAGCTCCGGGGTTTCATCCTCGTCGTAGAACCACAGTCCCACCTTGGTGTTGTCAATGGTTTCCTGGCCAAACGATGTGTAGTGTATGCTCATGCGCAGCGCCGAATTTACTGGCACCTTGATACCGGTATTGGCCGGAAACTGGGTTGCATACTCCTTGCCCGGCGCATAGCCTTCAAGGAATTCGCGACGGGGATCGTTGTCAGCCTCGTCTATGGTGCCATCGTTATTCTGGTCATTCTCCACTACATAGGACAACAGGTGGTGCAGAACACGCTTGTCACCGGGAATGAACTGAACGGCTTTCACCCACTTTTCTTCGCCAAATTCCAGTGGAATCACGGAATTGATGTAGTCGATAACACCGGTGGCGGGTACTGCGAACGGGGGCACCTCAACAATGTGATCGGGTGCTGAACCATCATGGGTCCATTCGCTGACGGGGGGTTGAATCTGGGTCAGAGGGTCAACGCCTGCCTGGGCCTGCAAGCCCCAGACGGCCGTCAACACAAGTGCTGCGGACAACGTGGTTTTTTTCATCATTACGGCTCCTGTCACAACCTGTGAGGGCGCGGCCGCATCAGGGCCGCGATGCTGTTATTCATTTTTATTATGTTCTGCATACAAACCGCTTTGCATTACGATCGATCCTAAACCAGTCAACCGGGCAACACAATATGGGCCAAGGAGAAATTGCAATAAAGTGTTACACGGGTATTGACAAAAAAAAGGCGGCCCATTGCTGGACCGCCTTTTTCTTTCAAGCACTAAGTTGCTGATATTACTTGGGAACGTCTGTGTATGAGAAGTAACCGATAAACATCTCTTCCCAGCTCTGCAGACCACCCATGGCAGGGACAGTCGGATCCGGGTTACCGGGGTTGAACTCAGAGTTGTCAAACAGGCCTTCCACGATTACCCGCGAACCGGCCGGAATCACCATCGGCTCTTCCATCTGGTAGGTGGGCTGCCAGGCGAAGTTGTAGTCAGGCACATTGATGATCTCTTCCTGCGTATTGTCAGGATAGATCACACGCGCCGCCATGGCCTTGCCACGATAGTGCATGTGCGCCCGGAAACCACGCAACAGGATGTCCTCTTCGAACACGTGTGTTGCCGCCATTTCATGGTTCATCGCGCCCGGCGGAATGACAATGTTTTCTGTACGGTTGCCCGGCGATACCGAGTGGGTGTGATATTCCAGTTCAGGCTCTTCACCCTCGTCGGCAAACCACAGGCCTACACGAGTGCTGTCCGTTGTTTCCTGACCGAACGAGGTGTAGTGAATGCTCATACGCAGAGCCGATCCCTCAGGCACCTTGATACCGGTGTTTTCAGGGAACTCGGTAGCGTACTCTTTGCCAGGTGCATAACCTTCCAGGAATTCGCGGCGCGGATCATTGACCGCTTCGTCAATCATGCCTTCGTTATCCTGGTTGTCTGCCACCACGTAGGAGAGCAGGTGGTGGAGCACACGCTTGTCGCCGGGAATAAACTGCACGGCCTTGACCCAGCGCTCATCTTCAAACTCAAGCGGAATCACTGAGTTGATATAGTCAATCACGCCTGTGGCAGGTACCTGAAAAGGAGGCACTTCAACGATATGGTCAGGCTGGCTGCCGTCATACGTCCACTCGCTTTGTGGTGGCTGAATCTCCGTTAGCGGATCAACACCCGCGTGGGCAAGACTGCCTGCGGCAAAGGCCACTGCAGCCGTTAACGTTGTCTTGATCATTCTGGTCTTCATAAGCACCTCTCACAGGTTCAAAGCCAATCAACATGATGGCTTATGTGAACTCTCTTTAGACTTACTGTCATGGTGGCTTGCATACTGCTTATCCTGCAGCCTTTTTATTTTTGCGTCTTTTTATCCTATCCCTTTAGCCAGCAGTTTACAAGTCAAAGGCCTGGTCAGCCAAACGCAAAAAGGCCGCTCCACTTTCGCGGAACGGCCCTTTAAATCAATCACTTACACTTTGATCAATCGCGCGGAGAACCGGCATTGATCCAGTGAATGAGCTTCTGACGCTCTTCCGTCGGGATATTGCCCGAGTTGGTGAAGCTCTTCACCGCAGGGTCAACCTGCATCGGCGGCATGCGGTTGGTCATGATCACCTCACGAATCATCGGGCTCCAGCCCTGAATCATCATGTGGCTGTTCATGGCAAATGGCCCGATACCACCTTCAACGTGACAGCCTACACAGCGCTCGATCAGGATTGGCGCAATTTCTGTCTCGTAGTCAGGGGCTTCAGCCATGTACTGCTCGGCTACCGGGAATTCCAGTGCGCAACCTTCAGCGTCCGGCACTTCTTCTACAACAGTGTCCATCTGACGTGAATCAGCACCGTCAGCCACGATGGCTTCCAGTACCTGACCCAGCGGCGCACGTGCCCACTGTGCGGGCATTGGACCACGGTACAGCACGTTCATGCGAACCGGATCAACCACAACCACTTCGCCAGCCTTGGAAACGCCCAGTGCATTGGCGACCAGCTGTGCATCGTCGTCCATGATCGGGAAATCGTAGTTCCATACTGCTTCTTCCGCACGAATGTCAGCACGGTCGTCATCGACTGACGAGTTCAGCATCAGGAAGCTGACACCACGGTGATCCCAGTTGGTGCGCAGCTGCTTGTAGCGGGCAATGTTTTCCTGGTTCATGGTGCAACCGGCTGCCTGGGAAACGATAACCACGGCCTTATTGAACGCATATTTGCTCAACTGATGCGCCTTGCCTGCATCGTCAATCAGGGTGAAGTCGCCTACGCGCTCCGGCGCAGCGTGTGCGTTAATACTGAATGCGGCTGCTGTGAAAAGCGCCAACCAGCTAATTTTCTTCATGATGAACAAACCCTCATACTCTCTCTGGATAATTCTGCGGAACGTCACCTTTACATGGGTAATGACGCACGGCGTTATATTTTTGTTCTGACTTACAGATTACAGCAACTAGATTAATACAACCTGAATTACAACAAACGATCAGGCTGCCAAGTATACTTTATTCGTGCGAGCATTTCTTAATCTGACGCAAACTTGTGATAGTTTAATTCACTTATTGCGCGCAAACAAAAGGGGCTGCTTCTCAGGGAAGCAGCCCCTTTTGATATTGTGCTGCTCAATCAATTACTTACTAAACAGCCTGATATCACTCAGGTACGTCTGTGTAGGAGAAGTAACCGATGAACATTTCTTCCCAGCTCTGCAGGCCGCCCATGGCGTCCACAGTTGGATCAGGTACGCCCAGGTTGTACTGAGAGTTGTCAAACAGACCTTCCACGACTACGCGTGAACCGGCCGGCAGAACCATTGGCTCGTCCAGACGGTAAGTGGGCTGCCATGCAAAGTTGTAGTCAGGCACGTTGATGATGTCCTCGGAAGAATTGTCCGGGTACACAACGCGCGCGCTCATTGCCTTGCCACGGTAGTGCATGTGTGCACGGAAACCGTAAAGCAGGATGTCATCTTCGAACACGTGTGAAGCGGCTGCTTCATGGTTCATCGCACCAGCAGGAATCTGGATCTGATTCATCGGAGTCGCTACCGAGTAAGTGTGATACTCGTGCTCAGGCGTCTCGTTTTCATCAGCGAACCACAGACCTACACGGGTGCTGTCAGTTGTTTCCTGACCGAAAGATGTGTAGTGAATGCTCATACGCAGAGCTGAACCCTCAGGTACCTTGATACCTGTGTTTTCGGGGAACTCAGTGGCATATTCCTTACCAGGCGCGTAGCCTTCCAGGAATTCACGACGCGGATCGTTAACCGTTTCGTCGAGCATGCCTTCGCCAGCATCAGGCGTATCGGCAACAACGTAGCTCAGCAGGTGGTGAAGAACGCGCTTGTCACCTGGGATGAACTGAACCGCTTTTACCCACTTCTCTTCACCGAATTCCAGTGGAATCACGGAGTCGATGTAGTCGATAACACCGGTTGCAGGTACGTTAAAGCTTGGCACTTCAACGATGTGGTCCGGCTCGGAGCCGTTGTAGAACCACTCGGCGTCCACTGGCTGTACTTGAGTCAGAGGGTCAACACCGGTAGCCGCGTTAGCCTGAAAGCTTACAGCAGCTGCCATAGCGAGCATAGCTATACTGGTTTTCTTCATAATGGAATTCCTCCCGCAGGGTTTAGCGGCTGAACGCTGACAGAGACTATCCCTGACAACAACTACCACCTTACTGTCTTGTATCTGCATCAATGTTTTCAGCATTGCGATGGATCGTAAACCAAGTTTTCGAACTAGTACAACGTTTGCCATGCCATTTTTGCAACAAAGTGTGTCGGTTATACACAGCTGTCATAGTTCGACTTGTTAAGTTAGCGGGCGTATTATGCGCTTATGTATCGCATAATGCACCTCACTAGGAAAGTCGTCGGAGATCGACTCATGCGCATGTTTGCCGATCGATGCATACCCCTGTTTTTATTGACTTTACTGATGACCCTGGGCACGGTGCAGAGCGTCTCTGCACAGACCCAGCCGCAGGTCTGGCTGACCGATCTGGACGGCGCCGTGGGCCCGGCCTCTGCCGACCACATTCAGCGCACGCTGGACCGGGCCGCGGAGAATAACGTCGGGCTACTGGTGCTGCGCATGAACACGCCTGGCGGGCTGGACAGTTCAATGCGCAACATTGTCAGCGCCATCCTGGAATCACCCGTGCCGGTAGCCACCTGGGTGGCACCCTCAGGCGCTCGCGCGGCCAGTGCCGGCACCTATATTACCGCGGCCAGCCACATCGCAGCCATGGCCCCGGCCACCAATATCGGCTCCTCCACCCCCGTCAGTCTCGGCGGCACAGGTGGCTCAGGCGAGTCGGCCTCCGCATCCGAACAGAAGGCGGTCAATGACGCCATCGCCTACCTGCAGGGCCTTCAGGAGTTGCGCGGACGCAATACCGAGTGGGCACAACAGACCGTGGCCAACGCGGCCAACCTGACCGCCTCAGACGCCCTCGCGCAACAGGTGATTGACCTTATCGCCAGCGATGCGGACGAACTGCTGCAGGCCATCAATGGCCGGGTTGTCGAAACCGCCAGCGGCGCGCTCACCCTGAACACCGATGCAGCCAGCGTCACACTGGTCGAATCCGACTGGCGCCACGACTTCCTGAATGTCATCACCAACCCCAATATTGCCTACATACTGCTGATGATCGGCATCTACGGCCTGATCCTTGAGTTCTACAGCCCGGGGCTGGGCCTGCCCGGTATCACCGGCATCATCTGTCTGCTGGTCGGCGCCTATGCCCTGCAAATGCTGCCGATCAGCTATGCCGGCCTTGCACTGATGGTGGTTGGCATTGGCCTGATTGCCTTTGAGGTGGTTTCCCCCAGCTTTGGCGTTTTCGGTTTGGGCGGGCTGGCAGCCTTTGTGCTAGGCTCAGTGATGCTGATGGACACGGACTCGGCAGCGTGGCAAATATCACTGCCGCTGATCGCCGCGGTGGCAGTGGCCACCGGTGGCCTGGTGATGCTGGTGCTGGGCGCTGCCCTGAAGGCACACCGACAGGCCGTGGTGACCGGTGATCCCGCCATGATGCAAATGACCGCTGTGGCCCTGGAAGATTTTGACGAGCGCGGCCATGTCCACGTCAGCGGCGAAACCTGGATGGCCAGGACAAGATCGCCCGTCCGTAAAGGCGATAGATTGCGCATACACCAGATCGACGGCCTGGTTCTGCATGTCGACCACGAACAGTAAGGAGTTGTCATGGAAGTATTCAGCCTGGTACTGGCAGCCATCGCGATTGGCCTGCTATTCAGCACCTTCAACATCCTCAAGGAATACGAGCGCGGCGTGATCTTCATGCTGGGCCGATTTCACAAGGTCAAGGGCCCCGGCCTGATCATTGTCATTCCCTTTATCCAGCAGATGGTCAAAACCAGTCTGCGCACAGCGGTCTGGGACATCCCCTCGCAGGACCTGATCACCAGGGACAACGTCTCGGTGAAGGTCAACGCCGTGCTGTACTTTCGCGTGGTTGACCCGCAAAAGGCCGTCATCAACGTCGAAGACTTCATGGAAGCCACCAGCCAGCTGGCACAGACCACCCTGCGCTCGGTACTGGGCCAGCATGAGCTCGATGAACTGCTGTCCGAGCGTGACCGGCTGAACCGCGACGTACAGGACATTCTCGACGAGATGACCGACAGCTGGGGCATCAAGGTTTCCAATGTGGAAATCAAGCATGTGGATATCGACGAGAGCATGATCCGCGCCATCGCCCAGCAGGCGGAGGCCGAGCGTTCCCGGCGCGCCAAGGTCATTCATGCCCAGGGTGAGTTTGAAGCCTCACAGAAGCTGGTGGAAGCCGCCCAACAGCTGTCCACACAACCAGCGTCTATCCAGCTGCGTTACCTGCAGACGCTGACAGAGATTGCCGGCGAGCAGAATTCCACCATCGTCTTTCCGCTGCCCATGAACATTCTGGAAGGCCTGGGACGGCTGGGTGCCTCGCTGCAGAACGGCGATGCCCCGAACGCCGGACAACAGCCTGCCAAACAATCGGCTGCCGCTGCACCTGACAAAAATGCCTGAGCGTCGACCGGAGCCCGCGCCAACATGAACCGATCTGCCGCCCTCAGCAGCCTGCTGCTGATCGTACTGCTGGCCGCCGGCCTCGGCGCGTCAACACCAGCACAGGCCGACGGTCCCGAGTGCGTAGTTTTGCTACATGGCCTCAGCCGTACCGATTTTTCCATGAAACGGATGGAGCGCGAACTGCTGGAAAATGGCTATTCAGTGGCCAATATTCACTACGACTCCCGCGACCACAGTATTGAAGAGCTGGTTGATGGCGCAATTGAGTCGGGCATCGCGCAATGCGAACAGCACCTGGTACGCAAGATTCACTTCACCACCCACTCACTGGGCGGCATTCTGGTCCGCCACTACCTGGCACGTAAATCCATCAGCAAACTTGGCCGGGTCGTCATGCTGGCGCCGCCCAACCATGGCAGCGAAGTCATTGACGTATTCGGCGATATCCCCGGCTTTGAGCTGTTTAGCGGCGAACCTGCCCTGCAACTGGGCACCGACAGCAACAGCGTACCCCAGACCCTGCCGTCCGCTCATGACTTTGAACTGGGCATCATCGCCGGCACCCGCTCCATCAGCCCCCTCTTCTCGCTGGCGCTGCCGGACAGGGACGATGGCAAAGTGAGCGTGGAAAGCACCAAAATCGAAGGCATGAACGATTTTATCGAAGTGCCTTACACCCATACCTTTATTATGCAAAGACAGGAAGTTATCGACCAGGTTCTGTATTTCCTGCGCAATGGCCGCTTTATCCACACCGATCGTGCCGACAACGGCAGCCCGGGCGGCGAGCCTTTGTAGTATTACTACATTACCGTGCAGTTGCTGCATATTGGCGGCGACTTCCCGACAAATACAGACATAATGCCCCGACCAAAACACCCCCCAAGCTGGATTTTAGCGGATACATGCTTTATCCTTGCGGCCCTCGCCAGACTGCCTCTCAGTTGCCAGGAAGGCGCACATCGACATCTTCTGCTGATTTAAGAACCCGGGAACCATGAATAAGATATCTGATACCAGCACAACAAAAAGCAGCTCGCAGAAAACGCGGTACGTATACAACTTCGGCCAGCAAACCGACGGCAACGCCAGTATGCGCGAGCTGCTCGGCGGCAAGGGCGCCAACCTGGCAGAGATGGCCGCCATCGGCCTGCCGGTCCCGCCCGGTTTCACCATCAGTACCGAAGTATGCACCTATTTTTACGCCCATGGCCGCACCTATCCCAAGACCCTGGCCAAGGACGTCGAAGCTGCCATCAAGGCCGTTGAGTCACAGATGCAGCGCGAATTTGGCGGCCGCGACAATCCGCTGCTGGTGTCGGTTCGCTCCGGCGCCCGCGACTCCATGCCTGGCATGATGGACACCATTCTCAACCTGGGCCTGAACGACCAAACCGTGGAAGGCCTGGCCAGCATCTCCGGCAACCCGCGTTTCGCCTGGGATTGCTACCGTCGCTTCATCCAGATGTACGGCGATGTGGTAATGGGCGTGCAGGCACTGAACGACGAATCCGAATGCCCCTTCCATGCCCTGCTGGATGACATGAAAAAATCATTGCGCAAGGAGCTGGACAACGAGCTGACTGCCGACGAGCTGCAGGAACTGGTCAAGCGCTACAAGCTGCTGATCGCTGACAAGACCGGCAAGAGCTTCCCGCAGGATGTCTACGAACAGCTGTGGGGCGCTGTCGGCGCGGTATTCGGCTCCTGGAAAAATGATCGCGCCATTCTCTACCGCTCCCAGTACGGCATCCCTGCCGAGTGGGGCACAGCCGTCAATATTCAGGCCATGGTCTTCGGTAATGCCGGCGACGACAGCGGCACCGGCGTTGCCTTTACCCGCGATCCGGCCACTGGCGAGAAGGTGTTCTATGGTGAATACCTGACCAATGCCCAGGGCGAAGACGTGGTAGCCGGCGTGCGCACACCCAAGCCCATTGCTGCCATGGCCAAGGAACTGCCGAAGAATTTTACCGACCTGGAAAAAGTCCGCGCCCGTCTGGAAAAACATTTCAAGGACATGCAGGACTTCGAATTCACCATCGAGAACGGTCGCCTGTTCATTCTGCAGACCCGCAACGGTAAACGTACCGGCCTGGCTGCCATCCGCATCGCGGTAGAGCTGAACAGGGAAAAACTGATCGACCAGAAGACCGCTCTGCTGAAGATTCCGGCAGAATCGGTAGACTCCCTGCTGGTGCCGGTATTTGACGCCAAAGCCCAGAAAGACGCCAAGCTGATCTGTAAAGGCCTGCCGGCTGGCCCGGGCGCTGCCACCGGTCGCATCGCCTTCACCGCGGCGCAGGCCGAGATCGAAGCACGCAAGGGCAACAAGGTCATTCTGTGCCGCTCGGAAACCTCGCCTGACGACCTGAAAGGCATGCTGCATTCACAGGGCATCCTGACCACCCGTGGCGGCGTATCGTCACACGCCGCACTGGTCGCCCGTCAGCTGGGCAAGGTCTGCATCTGCGGCGCCGGCGACATCACCATCAATTACGAACGCAAAACCCTGACCGCCAACGGCATCACGCTGAAGGAAGGCGACTACATCTCCATCAATGGCACCACCGGTTCGGTCTATCAGGGCCTGATCGAGAGCGCCGACTCGGAAGTCAAACGCGTGCTGGAAGGCTCGATGAAGGCCAGCGAAAGCTACACCTACGAGTTGTTCAACACCGTCATGGAATGGTCAGACAAGTATCGCAAGCTGCGCATCCGCACCAACGCCGACACCCCCGCCATGGCACAGACCGCGGTGGCCTACGGCGCCGAAGGTATCGGCCTGTGCCGCACAGAGCACATGTTCTTTGAAGGCAGCCGCATCGACGATATGCGCCAGATGATTCTGGCCGTTGATGGTGTGCAGCGCCGCGAAGCACTGAAAAAACTGCTTCCGATGCAGCGCAAGGATTTTGTCGGTCTGTTCAAGGCCATGGCCGGTCGTCCGGTCACCATCCGCCTGCTGGATCCGCCCCTGCACGAGTTCCTGCCGCAGGATGACGCCGTGCGTCGCCAGCTGGCTGACAAACTGGGCCTGCCACTGGAGTTTGTGATCGACCGCATCAAGGCCCTGCACGAAGAAAACCCGATGCTGGGCTGCCGCGGCTGCCGCCTGGGCATCCTGTATCCGGAAATAACGGAGATGCAGGTGCAGGCAATCTTTGAAGCGGTTGCCGAGCTGATGACGGGCAAAACCCCGGTCACAGTGCATCCGGAAATCATGATTCCGCTGGTGGGATTCAGGGCGGAACTTGCCGACCAGCTGGCCATCGTGCATCGCGTCGCGACCGAAGTCATGAAAAAGAAGAAGGTGGAAATCAAGTACATGGTGGGCACCATGGTGGAAGTGCCACGTGCCGCCATTACGGCTGACGAAATTGCCGAGCATGCGGAGTTTTTCAGCTTTGGCACCAACGATCTGACCCAGACCACACTGGGCCTGAGCCGAGATGACATGGGTATGTTCTATGATGTCTACCAGCAGAAGGAGATCTACAGCAAGAACCCGTTTGCGAGTCTGGACAAGTCAGGTGTTGGCAAGCTGATGCAGTTTGCGGTGACCAACGGCCAGAAGACGCGCAAGGACCTGAAGCTGGGTATTTGCGGGGAGCATGCGGGTGATCCTGATTCGATTGATTTCTGTCATAACTGTCTCTTATACACATCTCCGAGCCCACGAGACAGGCAGAAATCTCGT
>CAJXPR010000053.1 GCA_913058135.1 uncultured Gammaproteobacteria bacterium | reverse complement strand
TCTACACAGAGTAGATCGTCGGCAGCGTCAGATGTGTATAAGAGACAGGCTATCGACGCCCTGCTGTCCGGCATGCCTGGACGTCAGCACACTGGCCAGAGTGACCGCCGGCGCCGTGTTGCGTCCTTCCGGCTCAAGCAGAATGCTGGCGTTGCGGATGTCCAGCACGCGCAATTGCTCGGCGACCAGAAAGCGGTGCTCTTCGTTGCAGATCACGATGGGTGCAGCCAGCCCGTCAATGCCCGCCAGGCGCGACAGCGTGGCCTGAAACAGCGTCTGACTGTCAGCGTCTGCGGTGTTAGAATCTGAAAATGCGATAAACTGTTTGGGGTTAAGTTGACGCGAGAGTGGCCAGAGGCGGGATCCAACGCCTCCAGCCAGGATTACCGGGATGATCATATCGTTTCCTTCGAAAGTCACGGTTGCAAGTCTAACCCAGAAGGGTCGTTACCGTCTGTCTGTCACATGACAGCAATCACTGCCACGGTAAAATAGTATCGATTATTTCGCCCGCTCGCGATAATATTGCACGCTTTGTGACAATCTGGTGCCAAAACTGCTTATGAACACAGGATTTACGCCTAAAAGCGCCTATGGGCGCGACGAACTGATCGACTGTGGTTTCGGCCGCATGTTCGGCCCTGGCAACGCCCGGCTTCCCGTCGGCAACATGCTGATGATGGACAGAATCGTCGAGATCAATGACCACGGCGGCGAGCACGGCAAGGGCCTGATCATTGCAGAGCTCGACATCCGCCCGGATCTCTGGTTTTTCGACTGCCATTTCCCCGAAGACCCGGTGATGCCCGGATGCCTTGGCCTTGATGCCATGTGGCAGCTGGTCGGCTTTTACCTGGGCTGGCGCGGCAACCTGGGCAAAGGCCGTGCACTGGGCTCAGGCGAGGTTAAATTCAGTGGCGAAATCCTGCCCGACGCCAACAAGGTCACCTACGAAATTTCACTCAGCCGCATTATTGAGCGTAAACTGGTCATGGGCGTGGCTGATGGCACAGTTGCCGTGGACGGCAAGGTCATCTACACCGCCAAGGGCCTTAAGGTCGGACTGTTCACCCCGGAAACGAGCTTCTGATTCACTGGCTCGGTTTTTAACTGCCTGACCGGGCTTTTGACTCACTGACCCGGCTTTTGACTCACTTACAAAGTTGCTATACAGCACCAAATGGTTTTAACGAGGTAATTATGAAACGCGTTGTTGTCACCGGTATCGGTATTGTTTCCTGCATAGGTAATGACAAGCAGACCGTGCTTGACGCACTGCGTGATGGCCGCAGCGGCATCACCTATAATCCGGAATACGAGGAAATGGGCCTGCGTGCGTTGATTTCCGGCCGGGTTGATATCAATTTCGAAGAACATATTGATCGCAAGGTTCTGCGCTTTATGGGCGATGCTGCGGCCTATGGCTATATCGCCATGGACCAGGCCATCAAGGATGCCGGTCTGGAAGACAGTGAGGTGTCCAACGAGCGCACCGGCATCATCATGGGCGCCGGCGGTTCCTCCTCACAAGACCAGGTGGAAGCCGCTGATATCCTGCGCACCAAAGGTCTGCGCAAAATCGGACCGTATCGCGTGCCTCGCACCATGGGCAGCACCGTATCTGCCTGCCTGGCAACACCTTACAAGATTAAAGGCGTGAACTATTCCATCTCCTCGGCCTGTGCCACCAGTGCACACTGTATCGGCAACGCCGTCGAGCTTATCCAGCTGGGCAAGCAGGATGTGGTCTTTGCAGGTGGCGGCGAGTCCGAGCACTGGACGCTGACCAACCTGTTTGACGCCATGGGCGCGCTCACCACAACCCACAACGACGAGCCGGCAAAAGCTTCACGGCCCTTCGATGTCTCACGCGACGGCTTTGTGATTGCCGGCGGCGGCGCTGTGCTGGTGATCGAGTCACTGGATCACGCACTGGCCCGGGGCGCCAAAATCTACGCCGAGATTACCGGCTATGGCGCCACCTCAGACGGTTATGACATGGTCGCGCCATCGGGCGAAGGCGCCATCCGCTGCATGAAGATGGCCCTGGCTACTGTCAACAAGCCCATCGATTACCTGAACACACACGGCACCAGCACGCCGGTGGGCGATGTCAGCGAGCTGCGCGCCATCAAGGAAGTGTTCGGCGACAAGTCCCCCATCATCAACTCCACCAAATCCCAGACCGGTCACTCACTCGGTGCTACCAGCGCACAGGAGGCCATCTACAGCCTGCTGATGATGGAAAACAATTTTGTCAGTGCCTCCATCAATATCACGGAACTTGCGCCTGAAGCAGCCGGTCTAACCATAGCGACAAAACGCATGGACGATGTAAAACTCGACTGCATCATGTCCAACAGCTTCGGCTTCGGTGGTACCAATGCGACTTTGGTGTTTGAACGTTATCAGGCATAGCAGTGGCATTGTGTGGCCATCCGGCGCGCTATTGGTGGCGCTGCTGGTGGCTGCCTCCGTGTCAGCGCAACCCAGCGGTCTGTTCAACAGCAGTCGACCGGCCTTTCTGGACGTCGATGAGGCTTTTCAGTTCTACACCAGCCTGGATTCTGCAGACGACATTTCCATTCACTGGACGGTGGCGCCCGAGTACTACCTGTACCGGGACAAGTTCAGTTTCCGCCTCGTCGCGGATGACGGCGAAACCCGGGAACTGGCAGCTGACATGCCGCCTGGCAGCCAACATCACGACGAGTTTTTCGGCGATGTTGAGGTTTACTACGATAGCCTGACGACGGCGCTGGCGCTGCCCGCAGATGTCCGCCCGCAGGACTATCAACTGCAAATCAGCTACCAGGGCTGCGCCGAAGCCGGTCTTTGCTACCCCCCGCAATCGCGATTGCTGGAAATATCTCCCTGACGGCGGATCGCGCCGACCGCAGCAGAACAGAAAAGATCAGAGAAAAACCATAATTTGAAGGTGAAAATCTGAGAAAAATCTGAGAAAATGCCGCCATCAAAGCAAAAAGTCCGATGAACGGAAACAACTATGGCGACCATTCTAGTGCTGCACGGCCCCAACCTTAACCTGCTGGGCACCCGTGAACCCGACGTTTACGGCCAGGAAACGCTGGATGACATCAATGCCCGTCTCAGCAGCACCTGCCTGGACGCCGGCCACCATCTGATGCACCTGCAGAGTAATGCCGAATATGAGCTGATCGACCGCATTCATGACGCCCGCCGCGAAGGCATCAACTTCATCATCATCAATCCGGCCGCCCTGACCCACACCAGTGTCGCCCTGCGCGATGCGCTGCTGGCGGTTGCCATCCCGTTTATTGAAGTGCACTTGTCCAACGTCTACAAGCGAGAAAGTTTTCGCCATCATTCCTATTTTTCCGATATTGCTGTCGGCACTATCACCGGTCTAGGTTCGCAGAGCTACGACCTGGCCCTGCAGGCAGCGCTGCAACGAACGACCCCATAAAAACACCAATAACATAAACCTTACAGACGCAATTCCAGGTAAAGAGACGCTATTATGGATATCAGAAAAGTAAAAAAACTCATAGAACTGCTTGAGTCCTCCGATGTGGCGGAAATCGAGATCAAGGAAGGCGAGGAAGCGGTCCGCATCAGTCGTGCCAGCAAGGTCACTCCGCCTCCGATTCAGTATCAGAGCGCCCCTGCGCCAGCTGCCCCGGCACCCGCTCCGGCAGCAGCCCCCGTGCCCGCCGCCGCTGATGCCGGTAAAGATAGCAAGAAAGTGCGTGGCAACGTGGTGAAGTCACCCATGGTTGGCACTTTCTACCGATCCCCGTCACCCTCCTCTCCGGCATTTGTTGAAGTCGGCCAGCATGTAAAGGTGGGCGATGTCATCTGTATTGTGGAAGCCATGAAAATGATGAACCAGATCGAATCCGATCACAGTGGCGTCGTGGAAGCTATTCTTGTTCAGGACGGCGAGCCCGTTGAATTCGACCAGGCACTGGTCACCATCGTCTAAAGGTCAACACCAATGCTTGAGAAAGTCCTGATAGCCAATCGCGGCGAGATTGCACTTCGAATTCTGCGTGCCTGCAAAGAGCTTGGCATCAAAACCGTCGCCGTGCACTCCAGCGCAGATCGCGACCTGATGCATGTTCGTCTTGCCGACGAGTCAGTTTGCATCGGCCCGGCCAGCGCCGCCAAAAGTTACCTCAATGTGCCGGCCATCATCAGTGCCACCGAAGTCACTGACGCGGTTGCCATTCACCCCGGTTACGGTTTTCTGTCAGAGAATGCCGACTTTGCCGAGCAGGTGGAGCGCAGCGGTTTTGTTTTTATTGGCCCACGTGCCGAGACCATTCGCCTGATGGGTGACAAGGTGTCCGCCATCAAGGCCATGATTGAAGCGGGTGTACCCACAGTGCCCGGTTCCGATGGACCACTGGACAATGACGCCGAACGCACCCTGGCCATTGCCAAGCGCATCGGTTACCCGGTCATCATCAAGGCCGCCGCCGGTGGCGGTGGTCGCGGTATGCGCGTGGTGCACAGCGAAGCAGCGTTGCTGAAAGCCATCTACGTCACCCAGTCCGAAGCCAAGGCGGCTTTTGGCAGTGATGTTGTGTATCTGGAAAAGTTTCTGGAAAATCCGCGCCACGTGGAGATCCAGGTTCTGGGCGATGGCATGGGCGGTGCCATCTACCTGGGCGACCGTGACTGCTCCATGCAGCGGCGGCACCAGAAAGTCATCGAAGAAGCACCGGCGCCCGGCATTCCCGATCATGTCCGTGCCCAGGTCGCAGAAACCTGCATCAAGGCCTGCAAACTGATGAAATACCGCGGCGCCGGCACCCTGGAATTCCTGTACCAGGATGAGCAGTTCTTCTTTATCGAGATGAACACCCGGGTTCAGGTGGAGCACCCGGTCACCGAGATGGTCACCGGCATTGATATCGTCAAGGAGCAACTGAAGATTGCCAGCGGCCTGCCACTGACCATCAAACAGGAAGACATCAAGATCAAGGGGCATGCCTTCGAGTGCCGTATCAACGCGGAAGATCCGTCTTCGTTCATGCCCTGTCCGGGCAAGATCAACCTGTTCCACGCCCCCGGCGGCAATGGCATACGGGTCGACTCGCACATATACAGTGGCTACACGGTACCACCGTATTACGATTCGCTGATCGCCAAGCTGATCAGCTATGGTGTCGATCGTGACGAGGCCCTGGTGCGCATGCAGAACGCGCTTGACGAGTTGCTGATTGATGGCATCAGAACCAATACACCGTTGCACAAGGATATCCTGCGCGATCCCAATTTCCGCAAGGGTGGTGTCAACATTCACTACCTGGAAAACATGCTCAGCGGCGGTCACAAAAAGGCCTGATGGCTGACCTTCCGGTCATGTGGAAACAACTATGCCCTGGTTACAGATAAAGGCGCGGATCACCGACGCGGAAGCCCCTCAGATGGAACAGCTGTTCCAGTCTGTCGGGGCAGTGTCGGTGACACTGCTCGATGCCGAAGATGAACCGGTTTTTCAGCTCGACCCGGACAGCACACCGTTGTGGCAGCAGACCCTGCTGTGCGCGCTGTTTGAGGAGAACACGGATCCCGATGCCGTCATCGCCACCCTTATCGCCGGCAGCCGGCTTCTGGAAAGCGATCTGCTGACGGAAAAAATTGCTGATCAGGATTGGGAACGTGCCTGGATGAGTGATTTTAAACCGATGCGCTTTGGTGAGCGCCTCTGGGTCTGCCCCAGCTGGAGCGAGCCTCCCGAGCCCGACGCCGTCAATATTATGCTTGATCCGGGGCTGGCGTTTGGTTCGGGCACGCATCCGACGACCGCCTTGTGTCTGGCATGGCTGGACAGCCAGCAGCTGGTCAACAAAAGTGTGATTGACTACGGTTGTGGCTCCGGCATCCTGGCCATCGCGGCAGCTTTGCTGGGTGCCGGTCGTGTGGTGGCAGTGGACAATGACCCGCAGGCCGTAACAGCCAGCAGCAACAACCGGGATATGAACGGCATTTCCGCCGACCTGATGACCGTACACCTGCCCGGCGAGCCGCATGAACCGGCAGACGTGGTGGTGGCCAACATCCTGTCAGGGCCGCTGGCCGACCTGACACCGGTGCTGGCCGGTCTCACCAGACCGGGCGGCAAACTGATTCTTTCAGGTGTGCTGGCCGATCAGACCGAGGCGCTGATGGCGTCCTATGAACCGTTTTTTACCATGCAGCCACCCGTCATCCAGGATGAATGGGTCAGGATAGAAGGCACCCGCCTCACAACCGGGGGCTGACATGTGGACGCTGATCGACGCTGATCAACCCGATGTTGAAGCAGACCTGGCGGCGCCTCCGCGCAGACGGCGATCGCTCTGGCGTGTCTTCGGCTACAGTATTGCCAGCCTGGCGCTGGCCGCCGGCCTGCTGGCGCAGATCAGCTACCGGCACCTGGACCGCATCACCGGGCATGAGACCCTGCGTCCGTGGCTGATGAGCGCCTGCGAGGTCGCCAATTGCGTGCTGCCCGACCGGGTGGACAGCAACCTTCTGGTCAGCGACCAATTGTCGATCGGCCCGCACCCGGAATATCAGGACATCTCGCAGATGACCCTTACTTTCACCAACACCGCCGGGTTTGCACAGCCTTTGCCGGCCATCGAGCTGGTGTTCTCTGACATCGAGGGACAGCCCGTTGCCGGACGACGCTTCCTTCCGCATCAATATGCCGCTCAGCCGCCATTGGCAGCCGCAAACCCGGTCGCGCCCGCACAGCAAAGCCCGAACGCACAGCAGGCGCTTGCCGCGCAACAAAGTATGACAGCGCAGCTTGCGTTCGCCACACCGGATGAAGCTGCGGTGAATTATCGGGTACGATTCCTTTATGAATAGCTTTACGCTCGGCCGCCATACATTGCGACAACCGCTGGTGCTGGCCCCCATGGTCGGTGTCAGCGATCTGCCGTTTCGGGAAATCTGTCTGCAGCAGGGAGCAACCTTCGCCGTGGCAGAAATGGTGACCTCCAACCCGGCGCTGTGGGATAGTGAAAAGAACCGCCTGCGTCTGAAACGATCGACAAGCTGTGGCCCCGACATTGTACAGATCGCCGGCTTCGACCCACAGATGATGGCCGATGCTGCCCGCCTGAACGCCGAACAGGGGGCCGAGGTCATTGACATCAACATGGGCTGCCCGGCCAAAAAGGTGCTGAAAAAAGCCGCCGGCTCAGCCCTGCTCAAGGACCCTGATCTGGTCGAGCGCATTCTGCGTGCGGTCATTGCCGCCGTTAACGTTCCGGTTACCCTGAAGATCAGAACCGGCTGGAGTCGAGACCGGCGCAATGGCCTGGACATCGCCCGCATTGCCGAAGATTGCGGCATTGCCATGCTCAGTGTTCATGGCCGCACCCGGGAGTGCCGCTTCATGGGCGACGCCGAATACGACACCATTGCCGAAATCAAACAACATGTCAGTATTCCTGTCATCGCCAATGGCGACATCGACAGCCCTCAGAAAGCCCGATACGTGCTCGACCATACCAGGGCGGACGGGCTGATGATAGGACGCGCCGCGCAGGGCAGTCCCTGGATCTTTCAGCAGATTCGCCAGTACCTGGATACCGGGTCGAGCCTGACCACGCCACCGGTCGCGGACATCAGCAATCTGATGATCGATCACATTCGCGCACTGCATGCCTTTTACGGTGACTTTCGCGGCGCGCTCTTTGCCCGAAAACACATTGACTGGTACAGTAAGGTTCTGCCGCATGGCGACGCGCTGAAGCAACAATTCATGCTGCTTGACGACGCCGGCTCGCAACTGGATTTGCTGACGGCTTTCGCGGCGCCAGCACCATGACCCGATACTTCAGGTAATTGCTCGATGAAAAAAGATGATCCGGCCATCGGCCTGCCATCCGCCAGCCTGCTTGAACCTGCAGAACAGGCTGCCTTCAGCCTCGACAGTTCCCGTTGCAGTCTGCGCGAATCGGTAGAGCGGGCGATGGCGAACTATTTTGCTGACGTCGATGATGAGGGCCTGATCAGCGACCTCTACGAGCTGGTATTGAGCGAAGTCGAAGCGCCGCTGCTACAGGCTGTGCTCAGGCAGACGGACGGCAACCAGAGCCGGGCATCTACCATGCTGGGGCTGAATCGTGGTACTCTACGCAAAAAATTGAAGCAGCACGGATTGCTCAATTTCCGGCAAAACGGATCGCCGGACTGAATGATGAACCAAATGCTCCACCCCACCTTTTCCCATTCTGCATCCAAGTAAAGATTACGTTATGTCTACAGATAAAGCTGCTGTTATCCGACGCGCACTGATCAGCGTCTCGGACAAAACCGGTATTGCCGACTTCGCCCGCTCGCTGCACCAGGCCGGTGTGGAAATCCTTTCCACCGGCGGCACCTTCCGCCTGCTGCAGGCCGAGAACATACCCGCCATTGAGATTGCCGACTACACCGGGTTCCCGGAAATGATGGACGGCCGCGTCAAGACCCTGCACCCGAAAGTGCACGGCGGCATTCTGGCGCGCCGCGACATCGATGGTGAGGTGATGCAGGCACATGACATTCCGCCCATCGACCTGGTTGTGGTCAACCTTTACCCGTTTGAAGCCACCGTTGCCCGTCCCGATTGTGATTTGCCCACTGCCATCGAGAATATCGACATTGGCGGTCCCACCATGTTGCGGGCTGCGGCCAAGAACAACGCCTGGGTTGCGGTCGTGACCAATCCCGATGACTATGTCTGCATCATCGCCGAGATGAAACTCAATAACGGCGCCCTGAGCCAGACCACCCGCTTCGACCTGGCCGTCAAGACCTTTGAACACACTGCCGCCTATGACGGTGCCATTGCCAATTATCTGGGGCGCATTGTCGCTGGCAGTGATTTCCCCCGCACCTTCAGTGCCCAGTTCGAGAAGAAGCAGGACCTGCGCTACGGTGAAAACCCGCATCAGAATGCCGCCTTCTACGCTGAAAAACAGCCGCAGGAAGCCAGCATCAGCACCGCCGGGCAACTGCAGGGCAAGGAACTGTCGTACAACAATATCGCTGACACCGATGCCGCACTGGAATGCGTTAAAAGTTTTACCGCGCCGGCCTGCGTTATTGTCAAACACGCCAACCCCTGCGGCGTGGCCGTGGCTGATACCATCGAAGCGGCCTATCAACTGGCATTCCAGACCGACCCGACATCAGCGTTTGGCGGTATCATCGCATTCAACCGCGAACTGGATGCGGCGACGGCAAAAGCCATTATCGACCAGCAGTTCAGTGAAGTGATCATTGCACCGACCGTGGCCGACGAGGCGCTGGCAGTGCTGGAAGCCAAACCCAATGTTCGTGTCCTGAGCTGCGGCCAGTGGGCTTCGCAACCACTGCCGGCATGGGACTTCAAGCGCGTCAACGGCGGCCTGCTGGTGCAGGACCGCGACATCCACCAGATCAGCCAAAGCGACCTGACCGTAGTCAGTAAACGCCAGCCCAGCGAGCAGGAGCTGAGCGACCTGATGTTTGCCTGGACGGTTGCCCAGTTCGTCAAGTCCAATGCCATCGTTTACTGCAAAAACCAGCAGACCATCGGTGTCGGGGCCGGTCAGATGAGCCGCGTTTACAGCGCCAGGATCGCTGGCATCAAGGCCGCCGATGAAAACCTGACGGTAGCCGGCTCGGTGATGGCATCGGATGCCTTCTTCCCGTTCCGTGACGGCATTGACGCCGCAGCGGCGGCTGGCATCACTGCTGTGATTCAGCCCGGCGGCTCCATGCGTGACGCCGAGGTTATCGCTGCTGCCGACGAAGCCGGCATGGCCATGGTGTTCACCGGCATCCGGCACTTCAGACATTAATCAGGACGCTTAAGCTATGAATATTCTGGTACTTGGCAATGGCGGACGTGAACACGCGCTGGCCTGGAAGCTGGCGCAATCATCGGACGTGGAAACGGTGTTTGTCGCGCCAGGCAATGCCGGCACCGCTACCGAACCCGGCGTTGAGAATGTCGCCATTGATCCACTGGACTTTCCGGCCCTGGCAGAATTTGCCAAAGGCAACGGCGTTGGCCTGACGGTCGTCGGCCCCGAAGCACCGCTGGTGGCAGGGGTAGTCGACTATTTCACCGAACAGGGGCTGCGCTGTTATGGCCCTCGCCAGGGCGCTGCACAACTGGAAGGCTCAAAAGCGTTCACCAAGGACTTCCTTGCCCGTCACCAGATTCCGACCGCGAACTACCAGAACTTCACCGACCCTGATGCAGCAATAGCTTACGTCGAAGCCCAGGGTACGCCTATTGTGATCAAGGCTGACGGTCTGGCCGCCGGCAAAGGCGTGATCATTGCACAAAACCTGGAAGAGGCCGAAACCACGATTCGCGACATGTTGTCGGGCAACAGCTTTGGCGATGCCGGCAGCCGGGTGGTCATCGAAACCTTCCTGGAAGGTGAAGAGGCCAGTTTTATCGTCATGGTGGACGGCGAACATGTGCTGCCGCTGGCCACTTCGCAGGATCACAAACGTCGTGACGACGGTGACAGGGGTCCGAACACCGGTGGCATGGGCGCCTACTCACCGGCGCCGGTGGTCACCCGCGATGTACACGACCGCATCATGGCCGAAGTGATCATGCCAACGGTGCGCGGCATGGCCGCCGAGGGCAACCCCTATACCGGCTTTCTGTACGCTGGCGTCATGATTTCCCCGCAAGGGACGGTCAACGTTATCGAATTCAATTGCCGTTTTGGCGATCCGGAAGCGCAACCGGTGATGATGCGCCTGCAGTCCGATCTCGCATCGTTGTGCGAAGCGGCTCTGGATGCGCGTCTGCATGAGGTCGATGCCAAGTGGGACCCGCGCGCCAGTATCGGCGTGGTACTGGCCAGCGGCGGTTACCCGGAAGCCTATGCCAAAGGTGTTGCCATCCACGGTCTGGCGGACGCAACCGGCGACGAAAGCAACGCCAAGGTATTCCATGCCGGTACCACGCTGAAAGATGGTAAAGTAGTCACCAACGGAGGCCGGGTGCTGTGCGCCGTGGCGCTGGGTAACACGGTCACCGAGGCGCAACACGCGGCCTATGATCTGGTTGACCGGATCAGCTGGGACAACATGATGTGCCGCCGGGACATCGGTCATCGGGCCATCACCCGCGAGATGCAACGGGCAACCCCGGCCTGACGCGCTTTCAACACGATACGTGGAGTAATGATGCAAGCCATGGACAAAAAACCGGACACGTTGTCATTCAGCCTGGCCGACCGACTGATTCTGCAACTGGATCAGGCTCTGCATACACTGATCCCCGGCAGCAGTACGGCTGCACGTCACACGCCTGCGGCGGCGGTCCAAGAGGCTGATCTGTCGGACCAGGAGCGCCAGCAGGCAGCAGCACTGATGCGTATCAATCACACGGGCGAAGTCTGTGCCCAGGCCCTGTATCAGGGCCAGGCACTGACCGCACGGCTGCCCGATGTGCGCAGCAGCATGGATCACGCGGCCCGCGAAGAAGTCGACCACCTGGCGTGGTGTGAAACCCGCCTGCAGGAGCTGGACAGCCGCCCCAGCCTGCTTAATCCGGTGTGGTATGCAATGTCGTTTGGCATGGGCGCCACCGCCGGCCTGATTGGCGACAAATGGAGCCTGGGATTTGTGGGTGAGACCGAGCGACAGGTCTGCGAGCACCTGGAAGAACACCTGGACCGCCTGCCGGGCGATGACCAGAAAAGCCGGGCGGTACTGACCCAGATGATTGTCGATGAGCGCACGCATGGAGAGGCTGCCATGGCCGCCGGTGGCGCCGAGCTGCCCTTCCCCGTCCGGGCCGGCATGAAGCTCATGGCAGGGGTCATGAAAACACTGACCTACCGGATCTGAGACGCCAGCGGTGACGCATCTGCCCCGTCTGCTCAAGATCATTACCGTGGCTGCCAAGTACCGGTTGCATGCGCTCAGCCCGCTGACCGCACGCTCGTGGCTGATACGCCTGACCATGGGCCTGATGGGCCTGCCCTGGACCGGCCACAAGGCACGGCGCCTGCCTCCCGAACAGCGCCTGCGCATGGCACTGGAAGAACTCGGCCCGATTTACATCAAATTTGGCCAGCTGCTGTCTACGCGGCGCGATTTCCTGCCCCATGCATTGGCCGACGAACTGCAAAGCCTTCAGGATCGTGTACCCGGCTTCACGTCACCGGCCATCACTACCATCGTCGAAAACGAGCTGGAGAGCCCCTGGCAGGCGCACTTCAGTCATATCAACGACAAAGCACTGGCATCTGCCTCGATTGCCCAGGTACATGAAGCCACGCTGATCACCGGTGAACAGGTGGTGATCAAGGTATTGCGCCCCGGCATCCACGAGGTCATCCGCCAGGATATTGCGGTACTCAAGTGGCTGGCCCGGCTGATCGAGCGCCATCTGCCAGACGGACGACGTCTGCGCCCGCGGGAAGTGATTGACGACTATGAACACGTCATCCTGGGTGAACTCAACCTCATGGCCGAAGGTGCCAACACCACCTTGTTGCGACGCAACTTTGAGCACTCTGCCTTGCTGTATGTGCCACAGGTGTACTGGGATGTCAGTCGCGACGGCATGCTGGTTACCGAGCGCATAAACGGCATTCCGGTGTCGGACGTGACACAGTTGCGGGCGCAAAACGTGGACCTGCGCAAGCTGGCGGAAACCGGCGTGGAAATCTTTTTCACCCAGGTGTTCGAGCACAGTTTTTTCCACGCCGACATGCACCCGGGCAATATTTTTGTGGATGCCAGCGATCCTCAGAATCCCCGTTATATCGCCATCGACTGCGCCATCATCGGCTCCCTGAGCCGCGAGGATCAGCAATACCTGGCGCGTAATCTGCTGGCGATCTTCAAACGGAATTACCGCAAGGTCGCTGAGCTTCATGTCGAGTGCGGCTGGGTACCCAAAACCACCAAGGTTGTGGAGTTTGAGGCAGCCATGCGCACCGTGTGTGAGCCCATTTTTGAAAAACCACTGAAGGATATTTCCTTTGGTTACCTGCTGGTACAGCTGTTCCGCACCGCAGGCCGCTTCAACATGGAAGTGCAGCCCTCACTGGTGTTGTTGCAGAAGACGCTGCTCAATGTTGAGGGCCTTGGCCGCCAGTTGTATCCGGAGCTGGATTTGTGGCAGACTGCGCTGCCGTTTCTGGAGAGCTGGAATCGCCGTCGCATGAAACCTTCGTTCCTGTGGCGCGAGCTGAAGAACCATGTACCTGACTGGGCCGAGCAGTTTCCGCATCTGCCACAACTGGTGCTGAACAGTCTGAACCAGCAGAACAAGGTTGCCGCTATCAATGAAACACTGCAAATCGTTGTTGCGCAGCAGCGGCGACTGGAAAAGCGCCGACGACGAACGGCGAGACGCCTGTTTGTATTGGTCTTTGCCGCCGCAGTGGCGATCGGATTTTTGTATTTTACGCAGTGAAAGAGCATACTGTTAAGATGAGCGACACAGCCTGGCTGGATCAGATCAAGTGGAACGACGATGGTCTGGTTCCTGTTGTCACACAGGATAGCCTTAGCCTCCGCCTGCTTACCCATGCCTGGATCAACCGCGAAGCGCTGGCGCTGACATTGGCCGAAGGCCGCGCCGTATACTGGTCGCGATCACGGCAGAAAATCTGGCGCAAGGGCGAGGAATCCGGCAATGTACAGCAGATCCGGGACATATTGCTAGATTGCGACGGTGATACTGTCTGTTACCTGGTAGAGCAGGTCGGCGGCATTGCCTGCCATACGGGTCGCGAAAGCTGCTTTTACCGGCAACTGAACACAGATGGCAGCCAGACATCCTGGCAAGTAACCGACCCGGTGCTCAAGGATCCGGCGACAATGTACAGTGCACGCGCACAAGCAACGAATATGAATGACAATGGCAGCCATGACTGATCACAGAAACAGCGAAGACGTCGATACACTGGCGCAACTGGCGGCCATACTGGCAGAGCGCAAGCAGGCTGACGCTGACACATCGTACGTTGCCAGCCTGCATAAAAAGGGCCTGAACAAGATTCTGGAAAAGGTCGGCGAAGAAGCAGTGGAGACTATTCTGGCAGCGCGCGACAGGGATGCCGGTGGTGACGCCGCGGCGGTCATCAGCGAAACGGCCGACCTGTGGTTTCACAGCATGGTCATGCTCAGCCACCTGGACCTGAGCCACCAGCAGGTCTTGGAAGAGCTGGCAAAGCGATTTAACATATCGGGGCTGGCGGAGAAAGCCGCCCGATCCGATTCATAGAGACAGGCATTCATTAAACCAGGTCACCCAGGTGACCATTTCAGGCTACACCGGAGGAATCATGGGTATCGGCGGCATCAGTATCTGGCAATTGCTAATCATCGCACTGATCATCGTGCTGCTGTTTGGCACCAAGAAGCTGCGCACATTGGGCTCCGACCTGGGCGGCGCGCTCAAGGGTTTCAAGCAGGCAGTCAAGGACAAGGACGACGAAGACGAAGACGAACACAACAAGGAAGCGCCGGCAGCAGGCCAGCTTGGCACGGAGGCGATGCGCAAAGACGCACAGCCCGACGCCGAGACTGAAAAACCAAAAGACCGGTAAACCGCGATAACGCCGGGCGCCTGGCGGTGCCCGCAGGCTTTGCGTCCGACCATCAACCGGCCCGGTTGCACAGATTCAGTCACCAATTCAGTTTTCAGGGTATTGCACGTGGATCGCAGCGATGTTTGATATAGGTTTTATGGAGCTGCTACTCATCGGTATCGTGGCCCTGCTGGTGCTGGGCCCGGACAAGCTGCCCGGGGCCATTCGTACCGGCGCGCTGTGGTTTGGCCGCGCCAAGCGCAGCTTCAATAACGTCAAGGCCGAGATTGAACAGCAGATCAACGCCGACGAGATCCGCCGCCAGCTGCATAACGAATCGATTCTGGGTGATATTGAGAAAGCCAAAAAGAATGCCAATAAACTGATCGAGGATACCCAGTCGGAGATTCGCAGTGCCGAAGATAGCGTCAAGCGTTCCGTAAACCCGAACAGCAAGCCCGGCAGTAAATCAGGTACCGCGACCAACGCCACAACCAGCGCCGATGAGGGCATCCCGACACCTCCTCCGGAAAATTACCGCGTCCCCGATAACGCCAGCGCGGCAGCGGCAGCGGAACCCGCTGACGAGCCTGAAACGGCCGCCACTTCCGTCGAGACCACGTCGCAGACCGGCACGGCAAGCGAGGCAGAACCTGTCCCGGAGACGGAATCCACTCAGGACATTTACAGCACCCCTCCTTCCGGCATTGTCAGCCTGCAAAAAGGAAAATTTTCTGCCGTCGACAACAAACCGAAAGATCCAGACTCATCCTCAGGCAACAAATGAGAATCAGACATGAGAGATGAGCCTTCGAAACCTGCACCCGAAACAACGGGTGACCTGACACTTGTCGGACACCTGGTAGAGCTCCGCGACCGCCTCCTCAGATGCATAGTCGCCCTGCTGGTAGTGTTTCTGTCGCTGATCTATTTCGCCAACGACATCTACACCTTCGTCGCGTCACCGCTGGTGTCTGTACTGCCACCCGACACCAGCATGATTGCGATCGACCCGACGTCGCCGTTCTTCACGCCCTTCAAGCTGACATTCTATGCATCACTGTTTGTCTGCGCCCCCTACCTGCTGTTCCAGATCTGGGCGTTTATTGCTCCCGGCCTGTACAAAAACGAGAAATCGCTGGCCATCCCGCTGTTTGTGTCCAGTGTTCTGCTGTTTTATGCCGGCATGGCGTTCGCCTACTATGTGCTGTTCGGCGTGGTGTTCAGCTTCTTTGTGTCGGTGGCACCGGAAGACATTGCCGTGGCGCCCGATATCGCCAGCTACCTGAGCTTTGTGCTGAAGATATTCTTTGCGTTCGGGTTCGCCTTTGAAATCCCCATCGCCGTGTTCCTGTTCATGTGGGCAGGGCTGATCGAACCGGAAGATCTGAAAAAGAAACGCCCCTATGTTGTCGTCGGCTGTTTTGTCGTGGCCATGCTGCTGACACCACCGGATCCGTTCACACAGTCCCTGCTGGCGATTCCGATGTGGATGCTGTTCGAGTTGGGCGTGTTTTTTGGCAGCGCGTTTCTGAAAAAGAAGGCGGCAGAGGAAGCACAAAGTCCGGAGAATTCTGATTCCTGACCAGGCACAGATTGGTCAGAGCAGGTGGTCAGCTTCGTAACAGGAAAGTAACCGGGCCGTCGTTTTCCAGCAGCACCTTCATGTCGGCGCCAAACTGCCCGGTCACGGTTGCCGGGTATTCAGCCTGCAGCCAGGCGACAAGCTGATCATAAAGAATTTCGGCATCGGCCGGCGGCATGGCGGAAGTAAAGCTGGGGCGCAGTCCCTTGCCAGTAGCTGCTGCCAGCGTAAACTGGGACACCAGCATCACCTCGCCACCGATACCCCTGACGCTGCAATTCATGCGCCCTTCGCTGTCAGCAAACACCCGATAATTGAGCACTTTGCCCAGCAGCTTCTCGCCCGCCGCCAGGGTATCGTCGCGCTCCAGACCCAACAGCACGACCAGCCCCTGATTGATGCGGCTGTATTCTGCCCCACCAATCTTCAGACTGGCATGCGTTACCCGTTGAATCAACGCGATCATGCTGCCAATCAGCCCCGGGCTAAACCGCCACGACTGGCCCGCTTGCGATCACTCTCAGTCAGGTGCTTCTTGCGCAACCGGATGCTAGCCGGGGTAATTTCAACCAGCTCGTCCTCATCGATAAACTCCATCGCCTGCTCCAGCGTGTGTTTTACCGGTGGCGTCAGCACGATGTTCTCATCCGTGCCGGAGGCACGCACGTTGGTCAGCTGCTTGCCCTTGATGGGGTTTACTACCAGGTCATTGTCGCGGCTGTGCAGACCAATGATCATGCCTTCATAGACTTCGACGTTGGGCTCGATAAACAGACGACCACGCTCCTGCAGTGCCCACAGCGAGTAACCCAGCGCCTTACCGGTCACCATTGACACCAGTACACCGTTCTTGCGGGCGGCCAGATCACCAGCCTTGGCCGGACCATAATGATCAAACACATGGTTCATCATGCCGGTACCCGAGGTCATGCTCAGGAACATGGAACGGAAGCCGATCAGGCCTCGTGTCGGCACGGTGAAGGTCAAACGCACACGACCCTTGCCGTCAGGCAGCATGTCCGACATCTCGGCGCGGCGCAGACCCAGCTCTTCGATAATGGAACCCTGATGCTCCTCGTTGCAGTCGATCATCAGGATTTCGAACGGCTCGCTGAGCACGCCGTCTATTTCTTTCATGATCACCTGAGGACGTGATACTGCCAGCTCAAAGCCTTCACGACGCATGGTTTCGATCAATACCGACAGGTGCAATTCACCACGGCCTGATACCTTGTACTTGTCCGGGGTGTCGCCTTCCTCAACCCGCAGTGCCACGTTATGGATCAATTCACGATCCAGACGCTCTCTGATATTACGTGTGGTGACAAATTTGCCTTCGCGACCGGCGAACGGCGAGTCGTTGACCTGGAAGGTCATGGTGATCGTGGGCTGGTCCACCGTCAGTGGCGTCATCGCCTCGACATGATCAGGGTCACACAGGGTGTCGGAAATGTTCAGCTTGTCCAGACCGGTGATACAGATGATTTCACCGGCGCGGGCTTCGGTCACATCGACGCGATCCAGGCCCAGGTGGCTTTTCACCTGCAAAATCTTGCCCTTACGGGTCTCGCCGTCCTTATCAATGACAGTCACCTGCATATTGGGTTTGGCAACCCCGCCAGTAATACGGCCGATACCGATAACCCCGACGTAGCTGTTGTAATCCAGGGCGCTGATCTGCATCTGAAAAGGCGCATCGGCGTTTACCGGGGGTGGTGGCACTTTATCGATAATGGTCTGGAACAGCGGCGTCATGTCGTCCGCCAGGCTATCAGCTTCCATACCGGCGATACCATTCAGTGCCGAGGCGTAGATCACCGGGAAATCCAGTTGCTCGTCAGTCGCGCCCAGGCGGTCAAACAGGTCGAATACTTCGTTCAGTACCCAGTCAGGGCGCGCGCCGGGGCGGTCAACCTTGTTGATCACCACAATCGGGTGCAGCCCCTGAGCAAAGGCTTTCATGGTCACAAAACGGGTCTGCGGCATCGGACCGTCAACCGCATCTACCAGCAACAGTACACTGTCGACCATGGACATTACGCGCTCAACTTCGCCACCGAAGTCGGCGTGTCCGGGGGTGTCTACGATGTTGATGTGGTAGCCATTCCAGTTGATAGCCGTGTTTTTGGCCAGAATGGTAATGCCGCGCTCTTTCTCCTGGTCATTTGAGTCCATCACGCGCTCTACAGAACCACCGCGCTCGCCCAGCGTACCGGACTGTTGCAGGAGTTTGTCGACCAACGTGGTTTTACCATGGTCAACGTGGGCGATAATGGCGATATTGCGGATTTTCTCAATCACTAGGGACACCTATTACAAAAAAGGGGGGAGCACTGCCGAAAAAAAGGTGGGAGATTATACATCAGCTATCTTGACAATTCCATTACGACCGCATCAATCGCAGGTCCACCACACAACAGGGGACATGTTCAAATACATGAACCCATCGGCCAATGCATCTGCGAACGCCGCCAGGCGTGGGCATGCGGAGCCGGTTATCCGGCCTACACTGGCACTAAGGCCGGTACACACCCACGTTACGGTGCCCGGCATCCTTCAGGTGCGAGGCGTGCAGGCGGCTCATCATGCCCTTGTCGCAATACAGCAGGTATTGCCGGGACGCATCCATCGACGCAAACCGGCTGCTCAGCTGGTAAAACGGCACCACGGCCACTTCGAATTCCCCGGCGCTCAGCGGTGCCCGCTCCTGCTCGTCGGGGTGCCGTATGTCAATCACCACGGCACCGTCCGGCACTGTGGTCATCTGCTCGGGTTCCACGTCGCGATGCGCCAGCACTTCCACTACCCGGTCAATCATCTGTATTTCCCGCGCAGCCACGGCGGCGTCGATCAGGCTGGTGTCTATTTTTGCTTCTTCTTCTGCCACACGCTGAGGCTTGGCGCTGGTGGTGGGTTTTACTGAAATCACGCCACAATATTCCGGCACCTGTGCGGAAAATTCTTCGGTGCCGATTCGGCGCGCCATATCGATGATGTCCTGTTTGTCGGTGACGATCAGCGGGCGCAGGATCAGCATGTCGGTGACCTGGTCGATGACATTGAGGTTGGGCAGTGTCTGACTTGCCACCTGTGCCACGCATTCGCCGGTCACCAGTGCCGACAGCTTCAGGTCGCGGGCCACCTGCTCGGCAGCCCGGATCATCATGCGCTTGAGTACAACACCCATCAACCCCGTATCGACCTTGTTCAGGATCTCGCTCAGTATCGGCTCAAAAGGCACGCTGACGAACTTGACACGGTGGGAGGAACCAAAGCGCATCCACAGATACAGAGCCACTTCCTTGACCGCCAGTTCGTGCTCCTTGCCGCCCAGATTAAAAAACAGGAAGTGTGTCTGAATACCTCGTCGCATAAACAGATAGCTGGACACCGCCGAATCAAACCCACCCGAGATCAACGACAATACCGGCTCCTGAGTGCCCATGGGATAACCACCCATACCCCGCCACTGATGGGTAACCACATACAGAACCTGCTGTCGGATTTCTATTCTCACCGTCACATCGGGCTGGCGCAGTTCGACACCGGTAGCCCCGGTCTGGTTCAGCAGCGCCGCGCCCAGAAAACGCTCCAGCTCCATGGAGTTGAATTCATGATTACCCTGACGCTTGCTGCGCACGGCAAAACTGCGCCCCTGCAGCTGATCCCGGTAGAAAGGCATGATTGCCGCCAGAATGCCGTCAAAATCCGGCAACGGTTGCTTTCTAACCTGACTGATCAACGAAATACCCGGCGTATTGCGCAGAATCTCCACCACCTGACTGACAAGATTTTCATCATCGCTGTGGGTTTCCACTTCCAGAAGATCCCAGTCACCGGTTACACTGATGCGCGCATCGACACGACCCAGCAAGGTCCTCAGGTTTCGTCTCAGCGCCTTGATCATACGCTGGCGCACAGGGCGCGTCTTAATAGTGATTTCTGGGAAAAAGCGGATGACAAACAGCATTGTTCTGACCTTGTGTTGGAGCTATGCGGCGAGCGGGCGCCTCAAAAAAGGGCGTTATGCACTTTATCGGTGCGCGTCTGATTTATGCGCACCATATTGGTGCGCTATTTCGGATCAACCATGGCCACCTGTCGGGCGAGCGCTGAATATACAGGGGCCCCGTCAACCGTAAACAATGGCATATATCTTGCTCATTCAACGGTACTCGGGCATGGTATGCGAACGCCATTATAATGCCGAATGCCCGGCTTGTTGAGTGCGGTGACAGCAAAGAGTGTGGCACCCGACAGGCATACAAGAAAATAAACACTGAGTAACGGCCGTCAGACGCGACCGTATCAGCTTTTTAACTGTGACCTTAATCGTCACCCAATTCTCGATCACACGGAGGATCAGGAATGTCTGAGAAGACTTTAAATTTAATCAAAGAGAACGACGTCAAGTGGGTCGATCTTCGTTTTACCGACACCAAGGGTAAAGAGCAGCACGTGACTTTCCCGGCGGCAGTCGTGAATGAAAGCTTCATGGACGGCGTTATGTTTGATGGTTCTTCGGTTGCCGGCTGGAAAGGCATCAACGAATCAGACATGATCCTCAAGCCGGATGACACCACTGCAGTCCTCGATCCGTTTGCGGACGAAGTGCAGCTCAACCTGCGTTGCGACATTATCGAACCACGCACCATGCAGGGTTACAACCGCGACCCGCGTTCCGTGGCCCGCCGCGCCGAAGAGTACCTGAAGTCTACCGGTATCGGCGACAAGGCCTTCTTTGGTCCCGAGCCAGAGTTCTTTGTTTTTGACGAGATCAAGTGGAACATCGCAATGGACGGCGCCTTCTTCAAGATCGGCAGCGAAGAAGCAGCCTGGTCCTCAGGCAAGAGCATTGAAGGCGGCAACATGGGCCACCGTCCGAAAGTCAAAGGCGGCTATTTCCCTGTGCCCCCGGTTGATTCCTTGAGCGACCTGCGTGGCGCCATGTGCGACACCATGGAGTCCATGGGCCTTGAGATTGAACTGCACCACCATGAAGTGGGCAACGCAGGTCAGTGCGAAATCGGCACCAAGTTCAACACGCTGGTGTACAAGGCTGACGAAGTACAGATCCTCAAGTACTGTATTCACAACACCGCGCACGCTTTCGGCAAAACGGCTACCTTCATGCCCAAGCCGCTGGTAGGCGACAATGGTTCAGGCATGCACGTTCACATGTCCATCTCCAAGGACGGCAAGAATATGTTTGCCGGTGACGGTTATGCCGGTCTGTCGGAAACGGCCCTGTTCTACATTGGCGGCATCATCAAACACGCCAAGGCCCTGAACGCTTTCGGCAACGCCTCTACCAACAGCTACAAGCGTCTGGTCAAGGGCTTCGAGGCACCAACGCTGCTGGCGTACTCCTCACGCAACCGTTCTGCATCAATCCGTATTCCGTACATCCTGGGTGGCAATCCAAAAGCTGTGCGTATCGAAGTACGTTTCGGTGACTGTACGGCCAACCCCTACCTGTTCTTCGCCGCCCTGCTGATGGCAGGCCTGGACGGTATCAAGAACAAGATCCACCCTGGCGACCCGGCCAGCAAGGACCTGTACGACCTGGAGCCGGAAGAAGAAGCAGAAATTCCAAAGGTTTGTTACTCGCTGGATCAGGCGCTGGAAGCACTGGACCAGGATCGCGAGTTCCTCAAGCAGGGCGGCGTGTTCTGCGACGACCTGATTGACGGCTACATCGCGCTGAAGCAGCAGGACTGCACACGCCTGAACGCGTCTGCCCACCCTGTTGAGTTTGACATGTACTACAGCTGCTAATTTTCGGGCTGTACACAAAGACGCCTGCCGGCTTTGCCCGGCGGGCGTTTTTTTTGGCCCCAATTTATTCAACTGCCCCACGAGCGGTCATCAGCAAATTGCCATTCGCACCATGTTGGTGCATAGTTCGACCAATGCCTGATAACGGGCGAGTGCTATCCATCCTCTGCACCCCGCATAATCGCGCCAAAAAAGGACATCAACCCCAACCATGCGCCGTCATGAACCTTGTGTCCGAAGATGGTTTGTTTATTGCATGGCCTTGACTAACCAACGAGGTACGCCGACCCATCATGGAAGCCAGCAGTAACAAATCATACAGACGCCTGCTCGACACACTGGCAACAGCCATCCTGGTCCTGGACGACGACCTGCGCCTGCAATACATCAATCTGGCGGCAGAAAACCTGCTCGCCATCAGCGGTCGCCAGGTCAACAATGCGTTCATTGGTGACATCTTCATTCATGCCAGCGACGATGTTACCGACATCCGCCAGGCCGTGGCTGCACACCACAGCTTCACCAAGCGCAAAACGCAGTTGCATCTGGCCAATGGCAAAAGTCTCCAGGTTGACTACACGGTCACGCCGCTGAATGATTTTCCTGACGCCGCCGTAGTGATCGAAATCCAGAGCATGAACTATGCCGAACGCATCAGTCGCGACGAGACGTTGATCTCAACGCACGAGACCACCCGGGAACTGGTGCGCGGCCTGGCACACGAAATCAAGAATCCGCTGGGAGGTATCCGTGGCGCGGCGCAACTGCTGGCCAGCGAATTGCCCAACTCCGATCTGACCGACTACACCAATGTCATTATTGAAGAGGCCGACCGCCTGCACAAACTGGTTGATCGCCTGGTGGGGTCGCGAAAACCCATGGAGTATCGCTCGCTTAATGTGCATGAAGTACTGGAGCGGGTGCGCAACCTCGTAGATGCCGAAGTCAGCGACCGGGATATCACGCTGGTGCGCGATTACGACCCCAGCATTCCGGAGCTACAGGGTGACTTTGAGCAGCTTATCCAGGCCACGCTCAACATCGTGCGCAATGCCGTACAGGCGCTGGAAAGCCCACATGTCAAACATCGCTCCGGGCTGATCGAACTGAAAACCCGGGTCATGCGCAACGTGACTATCGGTACTGTATTTCATCGCCTGGTGGCGCGACTGGAAGTGATCGACAACGGCCCCGGCGTGCCACCGGAGTTGATCGACAATATCTTTTTCCCGATGATCAGTGGCCGCGCCGAAGGCACCGGCCTGGGCCTGTCCATCGCCCACTCCATCGTTAATCAACACAAAGGCATTATCGAGTGCAGCAGTGAACCTGGACGCACACGTTTTTCCATTTACCTGCCTGTGCTGACACAGGCGCCGGCACCGTCGGACTACCACGGCAACGGCTCTGGCAACCATGCCGCCGGAGTCTTCAGTGGTCAATTCGGCAAGTAGGGGTATAGATATCATGAGCAAACACAACACGGTCTGGGTACTGGATGACGACAAGTCAATCCGCTGGGTTCTGGAAAAGTCCCTCACCCGCTCCGGGCTGAGCACGCACTGCTTTGACAATGGCGACGACCTTTTGCACCGGCTCGAAAAGGAGCGACCCGACGCCATTATCAGCGACATCCGCATGCCCGGCATTAACGGTCTGGACCTGCTGTCCACCGTCCACGAACGGTTTCCGCAGTTGCCGGTGATCATCATGACCGCCCACTCCGATCTCGACAGTGCCGTGTCATCCTATAGCCGTGGCGCGTTTGAGTACCTGCCCAAACCTTTTGATATTGACGAAGCCGTGGCCATGACCCAGCGCGCGCTGGAACATGCCCGCGAACAGGACATCGATATTCCCACCCCCATCCTTGAAAACAGCAAGGAGATTATCGGCGAAGCACCGGCCATGCAGGAGGTGTTCCGCGCCATCGGTCGTCTGTCGCAGTCCAATATCACCGTGCTGATCAATGGCGAATCCGGTACCGGTAAGGAACTGGTGGCGCACGCGCTGCACAAGCACAGCCCGCGCCGGGAAAAACATTTTATCGCCCTGAACGTTGCTGCCATACCCAAGGAGCTGATCGAGTCGGAGCTGTTCGGCCACGAAAAAGGCTCGTTTACCGGCGCTACCGCGCACCGCACCGGCCGTTTCGAACAGGCCAACGGCGGCACACTGTTTCTGGACGAAATCGGCGACATGCCACCGGATACCCAGACCCGCCTGCTGCGCGTACTCTCCGATGGTGAGTTCTATCGTGTCGGCGGCACCACACCGATCAAGGTGGATGTGCGCATCATTGCCGCGACCCACCAGAACCTGGAGAAACTGGTCGGCCAGCACCTGTTTCGGGAAGACCTGTTTCACCGCCTCAACGTCATCCGTATCCACATTCCCCGCCTGCGTGATCGCCGCGAAGACATTCCCCGCCTGGCGCGTCACTTTCTGGCGCGCGCCGCTGAAGAGCTGGACGTCGAGCCCAAGGTGCTGCGCCCGGAAACCGAAAAATACATCACTGGCCTGAACTGGCCGGGCAACGTGCGTCAGCTGGAAAACTTCTGTCGCTGGGTGACCGTTATGGCCTCCAGCCGGGAAGTGCGCATTGACGACCTGCCGCCCGAACTGATGGAACATCAGGCGCAGAACAGCAGCGCCCGCGACTGGACCCAGCTGCTGGAAGAGTGGGCAGACCAGGAACTGAACCTTGGCCACAAGGGCATACTGGAGCAGGCCACACCCGAGTTTGAGCGCACCATGATACAGGTCGCCCTCAAGCACACCCTGGGCCGACGTCGAGATGCTGCGCTGTTGCTGGGCTGGGGTCGCAACACCCTGACCCGCAAGATCAAGGAGCTGAACATCGAGGATGCCGGCAGCGACGACGACTGATTAATGACTCAATTGTCACGATCTGTGGGGGCAGGTTGAAAAATAGCCCCCATACACCTATATTTGCCCCTCAGTAATAGCCCTGCAACCACTGCCAGGCACTTTTACAGGCAAATAACAATATGATTGAAATCAGTCACCTGACCCGCAAATTTGAGCATTTTACCGCCGTAGATGACCTCAGTTTCACGGTTGCCGAAGGCGAAGTCCTGGGTTTTCTGGGCCCCAATGGCGCCGGCAAGTCCACCACCATGAAAATCATCACCGGCTTTCTGGCCCCCAGCTCGGGCACGGTGAGGGTGGACGGTCACGACATCACCGAGAATCCCATCGCCGTCAAGGCACTGGTCGGCTATCTGCCCGAGGGCGCGCCCAGCTACCCCGACATGACGGTACTGGATTTTCTTGGTTTTATTGCCGAGATTCGCGGCTTCAGCGGCAAAGAGAAAGACCAGCGTATTGAGCAGGTCATCAACGACGTCGCGCTGGGCAGCGTCTGCGAGCAGACCATCGACACCCTGTCCAAAGGTTTCAAACGCCGCGTCGGACTGGCGCAGGCCATTCTGCATGATCCCAAAGTCCTGATTCTGGACGAACCCACCGATGGTCTGGACCCCAACCAGAAGCACCAGGTGCGACAACTGATTCGTAATCTGGCCAAGGACAAGATTGTCATTGTGTCCACCCACATCCTGGAAGAAGTCAGCGCCGTGTGCACACGCGCCATCATCATCGCCAACGGCCGCATCGTCGCCGACGGCTCGCCGCAGGAGCTGGAAGCACGCGCGCCGACCGATGCTGCCATGGCCGAGGCGCCGTCAGCGCCCGGCCGTCTGGAAGCCTTTTTCCGCAGCGTCACTGAACAGGGAGCACTGTGATGGGTACTACCGGCATTATTTTCAAACGCGAACTGGCAGCGTACTTCAGTACACCCTTGGCCTATGTGTTTATTGTCATTTTTCTGGTCATGAACGGCATTGCCACCTTTGATCTGGGCGGCTTTTATCAGCGCGGCCAGGCCGACCTGCAGCCGTTTTTCAATTTTCACCCCTGGCTGTATCTGTTCATGATTCCAGCGCTGGCCATGGGACTGTGGGCGGATGAACGCAAGACCGGCACCATTGAGCTGCTGCTGACCCTGCCCATCCAGCTACATGAGGCCGTGATCGGTAAATTCCTCGCCGCCTGGGTACTCAGCGGCTGTGCGCTGCTGCTGACCTTCCCTATCTGGATCACCGTCAACTATCTGGGTGAACCGGACAACGGCGTTATTCTGGCCGCCTATATTGGCAGCTGGTTGATGGCCGGTGGTTTTCTGGCGATCGGCTCGTGCATGTCGGCACTGACCCGTAACGCCGTTATCGCGTTTATCCTGACGGCGGCGATCTGCTTCCTGTTTGTCGTCTCCGGGTCGGCCATTGTCATGAATGCCTTTACCGGCTGGGCACCACAAACGCTGATTGATGCCGTTGCCACGCTGAGTTTTCTGACGCATTTTGAGGCTATCAGCCGGGGGGTGCTGGATATCCGGGATCTGCTGTTCTTTGCTGCCGTCATTGCTGCCTGGCTACTGGCCAGTGCGGTTGTCATCGAAATCAAGAAAGCGAACTAGGAGCTGGCCATGAAGAACAAAGCACTCTTTTCTCCCGCCGGCCTTGCCCTGATTGGTGTTGCCCTGCTGATCTCCGTGGTCATCATCAGTAATCTGCCCCGGCTGCGCATCGACCTGACGCAGGACGACCTCTATACCCCTGTCTCTTATACACATCTCCGAGCCCACGAGACAGGCAGAAATCTC
>CAJXPR010000052.1 GCA_913058135.1 uncultured Gammaproteobacteria bacterium | reverse complement strand
CGAGATTTCTGCCTGTCTCGTGGGCTCGGAGATGTGTATAAGAGACAGGTTTAGTATGCTGGCCGTTAATTGAATTTCTTACCGAAACAGGACAAGACTATGAAAAGTATTCGTGCCTCAGGCCTCAGCCTGGCGGTGTCGCTGGCTGTATTGGGGGGTTCTGTGCAGGCACAGGATCTGGATCTGACCGATGAACGCACACAGATCAGCTACAGTGTTGGTGTCAATATTGGCCAGGGGCTGGTGATGCAGGGTCTGGCGGCCGACATTGATATGGACGCTTTTATTGCGGGCTTCAACGATATCATGACCGGCGAGCCGCAACTGAGCGAAGAGCAGATGATGCAGGCGCTGACCAATTTTCAGCAACAGCTGATGGACCGTGCGCAGGCCGAGCAGGACGCGTTGCGCGCTGAAAGTGAATCCTTCCTGGTCGACAATGCCCAGGTTGAAGGCGTGGCCACCACCGATTCCGGGTTACAGTACATGGTACTGGAGTCCGGTGACAGCAGCGGCACCTCGCCTGGACCCACCGATTCAGTGCTGGCCCACTACGAAGGCCGCTTCATCAATGGTGAGGTGTTTGATAGCTCCATAGAGCGCGGCGAGCCGGCCCAGTTTGTGCTGAACCAGGTCATCCCGGGCTGGACGGAAGCACTGCAACTGATGAAGCCGGGTGACAAGTGGCGCCTGTTCATTCCCTCGGATCTGGCTTATGGTCCCGGCGGTTCGGGCCCCATTCCGCCACATTCAACCTTGATTTTTGACGTCGAGCTCCTTGAGGTCAATCCCTGATCTCGGGTTTGCGAGGCAGCCATTAGCGTATTGCCCCAGGGCACAGGACTATTGTGGAAAAAGTTTCATTTAATGAAGGACTGCTGCAGTTTCTGCAGCAGTCACCTACACCGTTTCATGCCGTACAGACCATGCAGTCAACCTTGCGTGAGGCCGGCTTTGAAATCCTGCATGAGGAAGATACCTGGCGCCTCAAACCAGGTGGGCGTTATATCGTGCAGCGTAATGGTTCATCCATAATCGCCTTCACCCTGGGTCAGGGAGATCCGGCCGAATGCGGATTCCGGATGAGCGGTGCTCATACCGACAGTCCGTGCCTGAAGCTTAAACCCAATGCCGTGATGCCCGTCAATCCGCAAACCGGCGGGGCGCTGCAGTTCGCCGTGGAAGTCTATGGTGGCGCACTGCTGGCACCCTGGTTTGATCGCGATCTGTCACTGGCAGGTCGGGTAGAGTTCAGATGCAGCGACGGTTCGCTGGCTTCTGCCTTGCTGAACTGGCAGCGGCCGTTAGCGACGGTGCCCAGCCTGGCCATCCATCTGGATCGGGAAGCCAACAGCAACCGCACCATCAATGCCCAGAAGGATCTGCCACCGGTGCTGGCGCTGCAGACCTCAGCCGCCGACTTCGATTTTAACCAATGGATAATCACCGCGCTGCAAGAACAGCAGGGCATCGACAATGTGGACAGTATACTCGCCCACGAGTTGTATTTTTATGATACCCAGGCGCCGGCCATGGTCGGGCTGAACGAAGATTTCGTCGCCTCTGCAAGGCTCGATAATCTGCTGAGCTGTTATGTCGGTCAGCAGGCACTGCTGGCCGACCGGCAGCCTGCGGCCAGCGGATTTAACCTGCTGGTGTGCAATGATCATGAGGAAGTGGGCAGCAACTCTGCCTGCGGTGCCCAGGGTCCTTTTCTGCGTTCTGTACTGGCGCGTATCAGTGCCCAGCTGAGTAGCGGCGATGCCGCTGAGGCGGTAGAGCGCATGACCCGACGTTCACTGTTTCTGTCCATCGATAACGCCCACGGCCTGCATCCCAACTTCGCAGACAAACATGACAACAATCATGGCCCGTTGCTGAATCAGGGGCCGGTGATCAAGGTGAATGCCAATCAGCGCTACGCCACCAACAGCCGCACGACCGCGCTGTTCAAATCGTTATGCGAACAGGCTGATATTCCGGTGCAGTCATTTGTGGTGCGCAGCGACATGGGTTGCGGCAGTACCATTGGTCCCGTCACCGCCGCCGGGCTGGGTGTCGAAACCATCGATATCGGTGTGCCCACCTACGGTATGCATTCGATTCGTGAGCTGGCAGGCAGCGACGACGCCTGGTATCTGGCCCGTGCAGTCGGGCGCTTTTTCCAATCCTGATTCAGCGACGCTTCAGCTGTTTGCGTCGCTGACGGCGGATAAAGCGCATCGGCGCGATGCAATCAGCCAGAGGGGCGGGCAGGGGGCTGGCTTCCGCCAGCGCCAGACAGGCGATATGCTCCGCCACAATCGGGCAGCTTGCCGTGCCGTGTGAGCCATGACCCGTCGAGATATAAAGCCCCGGTAACAGGGCCGGGTCAGGTAGCGCCTGCGCGGCACCCTGCGCTGGCACATGTTGTGTGCTCCCGTAGCGGGTTTCCGGCAGGTCCGGGTCAGGCACGGCGCCGGCAATGGGCATATAGTCACCCGAGCTGCCGCGGATGCTGGCCCGGCCAAGTAATTCGGCTGGCGCCTCAAGCTGCAGCTGTTCCCGAATCACCGCTGATTTTTCCAGATTCCCGTCCTGTTCTTCAGTGCTCAGCTGCGTGTCAACGTTGCCCTTGACGTAACTGGCGCCTATACAATGCTGTCCCTTGCTGCTTTTAGGCGCCAGGTATCTTTCACTGCAGACCACCATCCTGAGGGTAGAGCTTTGATCACTGGCCGCCAGCTCAGTGACCTGTCCGCGCAACGGTGCGACCGGGTAGGCGGCAGTCAGCCGGAATTCTCGCGCCGCGTAACTGTTGGCGATCACCAGAATATTGCTGTCACTGATTTGCTGGCCGCGACTGTCGAGGGTTTGCCAGCGGCCACCGTGATGCACAATGTCCTCAACACGGATGCCACGGCGCACCGTGATCAGTGGATGATCAAGGCATACGCGGCAGGTGGCGGCCGGGTTCAGCCAGCCGCCCAGTGGCTGCAGGTAACCGTCCTCGGGCAAATGGATGCCAGCGACCGCCCGGGTCTGCCCGGCTGCCACCCGGCGCAGCAGCTGTGTCGGGTAGTGCGCATACGGTTCGTTGGCCTCGGCCGGAACCGTGGCGCCGGTCTGATGCCGCGTATTGGTGTAGGCACTGTCCAGGGTCAGCACGCCGCAGGCGTGCCATTCGACGGCGTTGTCACTGATACTGGCCAGATCGGCGTAATAACTCAGGGCAAACAGATAGCTGTGCAGGTGAAACTGCCAGTGGGTGTCGGCCTGCTTGTTCAGACGCATCTGTACAACCGCCTGGGCATTGCCTGATGCCCCCCGGGCGATATCATCGGCCTGTTCCAGTACCGTGACAGCTACGCCGCGCTCCGCCAGCGCCCTGGCGGCAGTCGCGCCAGCCAGCCCGGCGCCGACCACCACCGCCTGCTGATCACCGGCCCCTTGTATCTGCCTGGCGTCTCCCTGTTTGCAGGCAAACAGCATCTGGCGTTTAGGTCCAAAACCCTGGCGTTTCTCGACGGCAAAATCCAGTTCGCGCAGCGCCCTGACCACACGACCGGTGACACTGTAGCTGCTTAGCGTTGTGCCCGGCCGGCTGAGCCGATCAATGCTGTGAAGGATATCTTCGCTCCACAGCGCCGGATTGTGCGCCGGGCTGAAGCCATCCAGAAACCAGGCATCAACACGTGCCTGCGGGCTCGATTGTTGTTGTAGCATGGCCAGCGCATCGCCGTAGTACAGGTCCAGTACCACGCTGTGTGTCTGCTTGCTGCCGGCGCGCAACAACAGGCGGTGATAGCCGCCGCTATGGTCCGGGTAGTGTGCCAGCAGATGTACACTCAGCTCGGCGAGTTCAGGCCACTGTGACAGGGCCTGACGCAGGGCGTCCCGACTCAGCGGGTGCTTTTCGCAGCTGATAAAATGCAGGCGCAGACGCTGGCACCCAGTCTGTTGCCACAGCTGCCAGCAGCTCAGGAAGTTCAGGCCAGTGCCGAAGCCCAGCTCCGCGATGGTGAAAACGCCCGCCCCCGCGTGCTGTTCGGCTGCCAGCCACCTGGCCTGCAGATCGTTGGCACGGAGGAAAACATGATGGGTTTCCGCCAGGCCACCTTGGCGTGAGAAATACACATCGTCGTAATCCGGAGAATAGGGCGCGCCGTCGTCCTGCCAGGTAATATTGGCGTTGTGAATATCACTGGGTTGTTTCATGCCGGCGATTGTACCGTATTTGCACGTGTTGCAGTCGCCGTGTGAAATACGCGGCTGAGTGGTGTAAAATGCCGCTCTTGTGATTTTTGCCCGCACTTCGATCTGCGTTCTGACCGCGTTCTAACAGGATATACCATGGAAATTAGCCCATTACTCCATAAAATCAAAGACTTCACCGAGCGTACCGATACGCTCAGGGGGTATCTTTGACTACGATACCAAAAAGGATCGGCTGACCGAGGTCGAACTGGAACTGGGCGAGTCCACAGTCTGGGATAACCCCGAACTGGCGCAGGCGCTGGGTCGTGAGCGATCGAGCCTGGAGAATGTAGTTGGCACCATCGATCGGCTGTATACCGGCCTGGCCGACAACAGTGAGTTGTTGCAGCTGGCCAGGGAAGAAAATGACACCGATCTGCTGGCAGAAGTGGAATCCGAACTCAAGGCGCTGGAGACGGAACTCAATGGGCTGGAATTCCGTCGCATGTTCTCGGGCAAGATGGACGCCAATGGCGCCTATCTTGAGATTCAGGCCGGTTCTGGTGGCACCGAAGCCCAGGACTGGGCCGAAATGCTGATGCGCATGTACATGCGTTGGGGCGAAGATAAAGGATTTGATGTTGAGGTCATGGACGTGTCGTCGGGCGAGGTCGCCGGCATAAAGGGCGCGACCCTGCACTTTGGCGGTGAGTATGCATTCGGCTGGCTGCGCACCGAAACCGGTGTCCACCGACTGGTCCGTAAATCGCCCTATGATTCCGGCAATCGACGCCACACTTCATTCAGCTCAGTGTTTGTGTCGCCGGAAATTGATGATGACATTGAGATTGATCTGGACATGTCGCAGGTACGTGTGGACACCTTCCGCTCCAGCGGCGCCGGTGGTCAGCACGTCAACACCACTGACTCGGCCATACGCCTGACGCACGAACCCACCGGCATTGTGGTGCAGTGTCAGAACCAGCGTTCACAACACAAAAACAAGGATCAGGCCATCAAGCAATTGAAAGCCAAGCTTTACGAGCTGGAAGAACTCAAACGCAAGGAAGAGGCGCAGGCCGTGGAAGCCGAGAAATCCGACATCGGTTGGGGTAGCCAGATCCGTTCCTATGTACTGGATCAGTCCCGTATCAAGGACCTGCGCACCAATGTCGAGAACACCAATACCGGGGCCGTACTTAATGGCGACCTGGACCGTTTTATCGAAGCCAGTTTAAAAATGGGATTGTGATCAGATGACCACCAGTAACGAGCAGACCGCGACCACCGGCGCCGACCAGGCCCTCAATGCGCAGGAAGAAAACAAGCTGATCGCCCAACGTCGTGACAAGTTGCATGCCATTCAGGCCAAACGCAACGCGTTTCCCAATGATTTCCGGCGCGATACGCGGGCCAGCGACATTCACACTGAGTTTGCCGATACCACGCGCGAAGACCTGGAAAAGCTCGGTCGACAGGTCAAGGTGGCCGGTCGTCTGGTGCGTCAGCGTGGCCCGTTCTCGGTGATCCAGGACGCCAGCGATGCCCTGCAGCTGTATGTCAATCACAAAGCCCTGTCACCCGAACAGATGGAAGAGATCAAGAGTCTGGACCTGGGTGATATCGTCGGCGTTGAGGGTGAGGTATTCCGCACCGGCAAAGGCGAGCTGACTGTCAACGTGAATTCGCTGCAGCTGCTGACCAAGGCCCTGCGCCCGCTGCCCGATAAATGGAAAGGCCTGTCGGATACCGAAGTGCGTTATCGCCAGCGTTATGTGGACCTGATCGCCAATGAGGAGTCGCGTCGCACGTTTATGCTGCGTTCAAAACTGGTCAACAGCATGCGCAACTATTTTCAGGCGCACCAGTTCATGGAAGTGGAAACGCCGATGATGCAGCTTATCCCCGGCGGTGCCACGGCCAAGCCCTTTGTTACCCATCACAACGCGCTGGACCAGACCATGTATCTGCGCATTGCGCCGGAGCTGTATCTGAAGCGTCTCGTGGTGGGGGGCTTTGAGCGGGTGTTCGAGATCAACCGCAACTTCCGCAACGAAGGTCTTTCCACACGGCACAACCCCGAATTCACCATGGTGGAGTTTTATCAGGCCTATGCCGACTACCATGATCTGATGGATTTTACCGAAGACATGTTTCGCACCATCGCGCTGGAAGTGCTGGGTACTACAAAACTGACCTATCAGGGCCTGGAGATCGACTTTGCCCAGCCGTTTACGCGGCTGCCGGTGAAGGACTCCATTCTGAAGTACTGCCCCGAGGTCAAGGCGGAGCAACTGGAAACCCGCGAAGCTGCCGTTGCCCTGGCGCGGTCCTTTGGCATCAAACCGGAGGCAGGCTGGGGCGTCGGTCGCATCGTGATGGAAATCTTTGATGAAAAGGTCGAGCATCATCTGCTGCAACCCACGTTTATCACCGAATACCCCACGGAAGTGTCGCCACTGGCGCGGCGCAATGACAATAACCCGGAAGTCACCGATCGGTTTGAGCTGATGATTGGTGGTCGTGAACTGGCCAACGGCTTCTCGGAACTGAATGATGCCGAAGATCAGGCCGCGCGTTTCCGTGAACAGGTCGAGCAGAAGGATGCCGGCGACGATGAGGCCATGCATTACGATGCTGACTACATTACCGCGCTGGAATATGGCATGCCACCCACGGCAGGTGAGGGCATCGGTATTGATCGCCTGGTGATGCTGTTTACCGATGCGCCATCAATCAAGGACGTGCTGCTGTTCCCACATATGCGGCCGGTAAAAGAGTCGTAACCAATGCCTCGTGATATCCAGCTGGAACCCTCCTGGAAGGCGTTACTGGCCGATCAGTTCGAGTTGGACTACATGCAGGCATTGCGCCGCTTTTTGCAGGCCGAAAGGGAGCAGGGCAAACAGATTTATCCGGCGGGCGCCGACATCTTTAACGCACTGAACAGCACGCCGTTCGATCAGGTCAAAGTCGTCATTCTCGGCCAGGACCCCTACCATGGCCCTGGCCAGGCACATGGTTTGTGTTTCTCGGTGCGCCCCGGTGTGCCCTTGCCACCGTCGCTGCAGAACATCTGCAAGGAAATTCACGCAGATCTGGGTCTGCCTGTGCCACGTAGCGGGTGTCTGGATGCCTGGGCACAGCAGGGGGTGCTGTTGCTCAATTCAGTATTGACGGTGGCGGCCGGGCAGGCTGCCTCGCATCAAGGCAAAGGCTGGGAAATATTCACCGACAGAGTGATCAGCCTGTTGAATGAACACGGCGACAATCTGGTATTCCTGCTTTGGGGTAGCTACGCCCAGCGCAAGGGCGCAATGATTGATCGAAACCGGCATCTGGTGTTGCAGTCACCGCACCCCTCACCGTTGTCCGCCCATCGCGGCTTTTTCGGCAACCAGCATTTTTCCAGAACCAATGCCTGGTTACAGCAACATAACAAGACCCCCATTGACTGGCGGGTGGAGTAACTCATGAGTGATTCCCTGACCCTCAAGGACAGCAGCAGCGATGCCCGCTGCGTCATTATTGGTGCAAGTCACGCCGGTTCGCAATTGGCCGTGAACCTGCGCAAGAACGGCTGGGCCGGCGAGATTGTGCTGATAGGCGCCGAGGCTGAGTTACCGTATCACCGGCCGCCACTGTCAAAAACTGTGATGGCCGGCAGCAAAACGCTGGACAATATCCTGCTGCGCCCGCCTGCCATGTACACCAGCAACGCTGTCACGCTGCGTCTGGCGACGACGGTGCAACGGATTGTGCCCGATCAGAAAAACATTGTGCTGGCCGACGGCGAGACACTGACCTATGACAAACTGGCACTGTGCACCGGCGCCAGGCCCATCAAATTACCGTTGGGCGATGGCCTTGACGGGGTGTGTTATCTGCGCAGCTATGCCGACGTTGAGACCATCAGGCAGCACTTGCAGGGCAGGCAGCGAGCAGTGGTGATAGGCGCCGGGTATATTGGCCTGGAAGCCGCTGCGGTGATGACCCAACTTGGCCTGCAGGTCACTGTGCTGGAGCGCGCCGAACGGGTGCTGCAGCGTGTCACCGGTGAGCAGGTGTCACAGTATTTTACCGATCTGCATCGCTCCTATGGCGTGGAAATTATCTGCAATGCGGAAGTGATCGGCATCAATGGCAAGCACACGGTAGACTCGGTCAGCTGCGCGGATGGCTCAAACTATCCCGCCGATATCGTCATCGTGGGCATTGGCGTGACGCCGGAAACCGGGCTGGCGCAGGACGCCGGTCTGCGCATCGAAAACGGCATTTATGTTGATGAATACTGCCGTACCAGCGATGCGGACATCTACGCTGCGGGAGACTGTGCCTCCTATCCCGACAGCCGCTATCAGCGTCGGGTGCGCCTGGAGTCGGTGCAGAACGCCAATGACCAGGCCCGTATTGCTGCCATTAATATCTGTGGCGGCCACGAGGTTTATGACGTCGCGCCCTGGTTCTGGTCCGATCAGTTTGATATCAAGTTGCAGTCTACCGGGTTGTCTGACGGGTTCGATGAATCACAGCTTGAAGGCAGTCTGGATCCGGCTGATCCGGCGGGTTTTGTGTTGCAGTACTTTCGCGATGGCAGACTGATTGCAGCGGACTGTGTCAGACGCCCGAAGGACTTTATGGCGTTGAAGGGCAAGATCTAAAAGGGGATCTAAAAGGGGACGGAGGGATTCAAGCCCCGTCCCCTTTTATCAATCGCCGGTGTAGATGCAGCCGCTGGTGCAGGTTTCGCGGATCTCGATACGGCACAGCGCGGGCAGTTGCGGTTTCAGTTGCTGCCAGATCCAGCGCGATATGTTCTCGCTGGTGGGGTTGTCAAGACCGTCGATGTCATTCAGGTAGTGGTGGTCCAGCTGCTCCCAGACGGGTTTAAAGGCTTTCTTGATGTCGCCAAAATCCATCACCCAGCCACTGTGCTCGCCGACCTCGCCACTGACCACAAGGGTCACCTGGAAGGAGTGCCCATGCAGGCGCGCGCACTTGTGCCCGGCCGGAACATTAGGCAGACGGTGTGCGGCTTCGAAGGTAAATTCTTTGTAGATTTCCATAGGCTGGCAAGTCTAACGCCGGCCTGGCAACTTGTACAGTGCCAGCCAGGCCAGGCGCCCGTGCCGAGATCAGCAAATCATGATTTTTTATTTGACATGTCAGCTCAAGTCGGTAAAATGCGCGTCACTCAACACAGCGGGTTGTTAGCTCAGTTGGTAGAGCGTCGCCCTTACAAGGCGAATGTCGGGGGTTCAAATCCCTCACAACCCACCAACAAATGGCTCGTTGCTGACGTCATTTGATGTTAAAGTGTTGCGCTACCGTGGACCGGTAGTTCAGTTGGTTAGAATGCCGGCCTGTCACGCCGGAGGTCGCGAGTTCGAGTCTCGTCCGGTCCGCCATTATTTGTGACAAAAAAGCCCTTGTTCCCCAAGGGCTTTTTTATTTCTGCCTACTCCATCCTGCTGATTTCCCAAAATTTTCCTGATCCTGAACGGATGCCGTGCATCTGGATGTTTGCCTGTCGTCTACGGGCCGTTGTCTATGCCAGGGCTGCGGATCGTGGTCAGCCTGTGTTACCCTTTTCCAGACGATGACTAAATGTCATCCTTCAAACTTACAGGTAGAAGGACGTCCCGATAACGGACAGGCGTGATTGAGAAGGGGCAATACTGTCCAGGGATAACAATCACCAAAGGAATTTGACTGCCACAAGCAGGGCACTTTTTATATGGCCCCTGGATAGTGGGAGTTGAATAAGGAGACTGTAAAATGAAATTGTCACGACTGACACTTGCCGCAACAATGTTCACTGCCTTTCTGGTCACCGCCGGCTGCGACGTCGAGCAGGTCGAAGAAGGGGAGATGCCTGATGTCGATGTATCGGGAGGCAATATGCCCGAATACGATGTCGACGGTCCCGATGTCGATGTCGGCACGACTGAGGTTGAAGTGCCTACGGTCGATGTTGACTTGCCGGACGACGACGAGGACGATCCCGAGCTTCGATAATCCATGCAGTTCATGTCACGCCGCCATACCCTTGTAGTTGAAACGCATTCCACGACGTGTGGTCGGCTATGGTCAGCGGGATGGCGGCGGACAAAATAGAAAACGGGCAGGACAAGATGGAAAAGCAGGAGCCCGAAGATTCGCCGCAGCCATTGCTAAATGAGAGGCTCAGTGAGCTTGTCGAGCGACCGTTTGAATTTGGGCATCACATTGACACGCTGGTCAACGGCGACCGGATTTTCCCTCCCATGCTTCAGGCAATTTCTGACGCACAGGAGGAGATCTGTTTTGAGACATTTATCTACTGGTCTGGCGAAATCGCTGTGCAATTTGCCACGGCGCTCGCTGATGCCGCCCGGCGTGGGGTGAAGGTGCTTGTCCTCCTGGACTGGTGGGGCGCGCACAAGATGGAGCAAAGCCTGATTGCGCAAATGCGTGAAGCCGGAGTGACTGTCCGTTATTTCAATCCCCTGCGCTGGTGGCAACTTGATCGCATGAACTACCGAACCCATCGCAAGATTCTGGTGGTTGACAGGAAGGTGGCATTTACCGGCGGCGTGGGAATCGCGCAGGAATGGCTGGGGGATGCGCGCTCACCGGACGAGTGGTACGACCTCCATTACCGCATCACCGGGCCTGTGGTGCGTGATCTTTGCGAGGCCTTCCATGAGGTGTGGGCGGAGGTAGTGCAGCAACGTGCGCAATCACCTGACGTCAATGCACCGCCGCCTCGAACCGACCAGCAGACGGTCGCGGCGCAAGTGATGAGCAGTTCTCCACGCCGGGGCAGCGAGCTTATTTATCTGCTGTTCCAGCACGCCATTAACACGGCAACCGAGTCGTTAATCATAATCACGGCGTATTTTGTTCCGGACGACACCACCATTGCCTCCCTGATTGCTGCGGTAGAGCGCGGCATACGCATAGATGTCATGGTGCCCGGTCCCCACACTGATTCAGCCGTAGTGCGCTACAGTTCCATATCATGTTGGGGCAAGCTGCTGCGTGCCGGCGTCCGTATCCATATCTATCAGCCGACGATGCTGCATGCCAAGGCCACAATAGTTGATGATAATTGGGTCATCATCGGCTCGGCGAATTTTGATAATCGCTCGTTTTCTCTCAATGACGAAGTTATTGTAAACGTCTTTAGCGAAGAATTTGCGGCGCAGCACAGACGCATATTCGCTCAGAATTGTGAGCGCAGTGTGCGCTGCAGTTACGAACAATGGCAGAGCCGCGGATTTTTGTCCCGCTGCAAGGAAGCAATGTCGAATCTGGTGCGTAAACAGTTGTAGGTGGCAAGTGTCACCTGCCACCTGTCACCCTGCCACCTCTCGGGCCGGCACGTTTAACCATCTATGCCAAGTTCGAGCGCCATCGTCACCTGTCCGTTTTCGTTCAGCGTGGTTTCCGCTACCTCCATCAGATCCACCCTGGTGCCCAGCGCCGGTCGGGCATCGGAGATGATGGTCAGCACCTGCTCGGCGCGCTGTCGCGCCAGAGCTTCGAGCTCGCCCGGGGGTACTGACTGTTCCGCCAACAGACGGGTGCGCAGCGTATTTGCGTAGGCCGGTTCATCCAGTCTGGCCTCTTCGTTTTCCTGTGCAGGCATCAGGTGGCCCAGACGCAGCATCGCCAGCGACACCGGGCCATCTGCCGTTTCTGAGGGGTCAGCGCCGGAAGTGTCCTCCGCGCCACCTTGCTCAACGGCCAGCCCCTGCGAGAGCATCATCTCCTCAAGCACCAGCACACGCCTGGTGCTGGCGCTCATTTCTTCCTGCTCCGGCTCGAGCGGGCCGCTCATGCGCTCTTCGACACTCTGCGTCAATAGTCGTTGCGCCAGCGCCTCGGTATCGGCCTGTGTTGCATAGACCGCCGGTACCTGGAGCTGCAGTTGCGGGCGTTGTTCAAGTGCTCCGGCCAGGTCGCGCAACTGTTGCCGCTCTGGCGGTGCCACATCGCTGCTTCCGGGTGGGAATCCGACCACCGCCATGTCTTCGTCGTCATCGGAGCCGAACAGACCCGACAGGAAGCGGAAAGGTGAGGTGACAATATTGCGCAGAATACCCGTCGCCGCATCACCGATCACCTCGGCGATATCGAACTCGGGACTGCCGACATCACCAGACACCGGTATATCCAGATTGATGACACCGTCACCATCCTGCAACAGCGCCACCGCCAGCCCGAGCGGGACATCCATCGCATCGGGATTGGGCACTGTTTCCCCCAGTTGCAGATCGCGCATGACCAGCTCATTGCTCCCGTTTAGCTGTTCATCTTCGATGCGATAGGAAAGGTCAGCGTCCAGTCGACCCCCGTCAATCTCCCGGCCGGCGAATTCGGCCACATAGGGAGACAGCGTCGGCATATTGATGTTGTTGAATAACAACTGCACCTGAGTATTTTCGGCGTAGGCCAGCGGCCGCAGTTCGCCGGCAACAGTCACCGCGCCGAACTCGCCAACCTGGCCTTCAAAATCGATGGTCGCCGGTTGTTGAGAGCGTGTAGACAGTGCCGAGACATTGCCCTCCAATGTGTCAATGGACACGGAGAAGGGCAGAGGCAGCGACTTGTCCTCGAAATCGACACGTGCCGAATCCAGCACAATGCTGTCCACCAGGACTGCCATGGGCTGATCTGCCGCGTCTTCCTCCCCGGCACGGGCGGTCGGGGCGTTGTCATCCGCCTCCGAAGTCACCATGACACGTCCGATATTGGTGCTGCGGTCCTGTTCGATCACCACGTTGGCATAAGGCGACAGGATCCTGACCTCGTCCACTTCCAGTGATGCCTCTTCTCCGTTCTGTAACGCAATGCTGTTGATCTGCAGTGTATCGACACTGAGCAGCAACTCGTCTTCCACCGTGTCAGTCAATGACAGCTCGCTGACTGATGCATCACCCCGGTAGCTCTGGCTATCAAGGCTTGCCGTCACGCTGCCGTCCAGGCCCAGACGTCCCTGGTCGATAGCGAGGTTGGCAAACGGGGTGATATAGGGCTGCAGGACGCCAAGGGCAAGGTCTTCCAGCGCAAGTTCGCTGTCGAGCTGAAATTGCGGCAGGGCCACCACTGTGCCGCTCAGGGACACCATGCCACCGCTGGTGACGTCAATGCTTGATTCGAGTTGCATCACGGCATCCGGGACGGTACTGATATCCGTGATTGTGGCATCCAGGCCCAGCTCGATCATCGCGGGCTGATCCGGCACCTGGTCGTTAAAATTGACTTCCCAGTCTTCGAGCGCAAGCTCTGCCACGCTGAGACGCCAGGGTGAGGCCTCGTTCGCCTCTCCTGCGTCAGCCTCACTTGCTACCGGCTCACCTTCAACCGGAAAGGCCTCGATCACACTGACAAAATTGAGGGTGCCATCCTGTTCCCGCACCGGATAGAGTTCAGTCCCCCGCAGGTGAATGTTTTCCACGTGAACAGTGTTGGCGGGCCAGTGCAGTTCGCCGTTTTCAACGCTGAGTTCGGGCAGGCTGAGCAGTTGCGCACCGCTGTCCCGGTCGGAAATCACGATATCCAGCAAGGCTAATCCGGCATCCGTGATGTCCGCTGACAGCATGCCTTCAGCGTCAGTGCCCACGCGATACTCAAATTCCGCGTCGAGCTCGCTGCCGTTTATATCGAACGGCAACCGGTCCTGGAAATACTCATAGACCAACTGCGGGTACGCGCCCTGCAGGGTAATCCGGCCTTGTGAGTGCAACGGATACAGTGAAGAAGTCCCGTCCCAGCTGAGCACAGCACCATTGTCCATTGTCAGTGTCAGGTTCTGACCGGCAGTGTCGTCCGGCAAGGTACTGAGGTTGCGGATTACCAGATCAAATGCCTCAACCCGTGTTTCGAAGCGCTCTTCGGGTACGTGGTCTACCAACGACAGCGTCGAAGAATTTACCTGCAGGTCCGCAATGACCAGCCGCACGGGCCCGCCACTGTCTTCCTCCTGTGGTTCGGGTGCCTGCTCTGCCGCCGTCCAGCGTTCGGCGACCGTACCGATATTGGTGTCGCCGTCGCTGAATCGCTCCACAGCGACATGCAGGGCGTCTGCATGGAACTGGTCAAAAGTCCATGCCCGGTGCCAGAGGCTGCCCAGTTCAAAGTTAACAAACAACCGCTCAAGCGACAGCAGCGGCTCGTTCTCACGGTCGGTGACGTCCAGGCCTTCCATTGTGAGGGTGAGCGTAAGCGGGTTGATGTCGATATTGTCGATCGAGGTGTTCAGCCCCGCGCGTTCGGCAGAGATGTTGACCATTTGCCGCTCAACCAGCCAGGGCGCAACGATAAAGCCGCCCAGGGTGTACAACAGCAACGCCAGTAGTATCCACAACCATGGGCGCCGGGGCCCGAGCCAGTACTGCATCTGCTTTCGCATGGTGTTGTCTCCTGAATTATCCTTTTCAGAGAATGGGTCGACACGATTCGAAACACTGACACTGACATTGTGATCCTATCGGGAAACGATGACAATGCATGCATTCCACGACGCCTGCTGTAGTGCCCCATGCTAAACAACAGTCAAATCTGCGTTCAGCCCGTTCACGACGGTTTCCTGCGCGCGCACCAGGTCAGTTTGCGCATGGTCCGCTTTGATCTGGCGCACCCGGTCGTGGGCGGCAACAAGTGGTACAAGTTGCAGCACAACCTGGCGCTGGCCCGGGAGCAGGGTGCCAGCCGGTTGCTCAGTTTCGGCGGGGCCTACTCCAACCACCTCTATGCGCTGGCGGGCGCTGGCGCCGAGGCCGGGCTTGACACCATTGGCATCATCCGCGGCGAGCTGGTGACACCACTGAATGCCACGCTGGCGTTTGCCCGGGACCAGGGCATGCAACTGATACCGGTGAGCCGTAGCGACTATCGGCGTCGCGGCGACCAGGACTTTCTCGCTCAGCTGCGCAAGCAGTACGGGCCGTTTTACCTGATCCCTGAAGGCGGTGCCAATGAAGCGGGTGTGCGGGGTTGTCAGGACATGGCCACCGAGCTGGCGGCCCGGGTTCCTGATCTTCACGGTTGTGAAATTGCACTGGCCTGCGGCACCGGCACCACGCTTGCGGGTCTGGTGAGTGGGCTCCGGCATCTGCCGCCCGATCCGGCATCCGGATGCACAAAGCCGGTTTCAGCATTCGTCCGCGGTTTTGCTGTGCTCAAAGGAGCTGACTTCCTGCGCGCAGATATCCGTCGCTGGCTGGCGCGTGTGGGCTCGTCCACGAGCGATGCCGACTGGTCGCTGGAGACCGCCTATCACGGTGGGGGTTATGCCCGGGTCGGACAGGATCTGCGTCATTTTGTTGCGTATTTTAGCCGGGTGCAGAAAATACCGCTGGAGCCGGTCTATACCGGCAAGCTGCTGCACGGCCTGTATCAGCGCATCAGTGCCGGTCTGTATGCCCCCGGCAGCCGCATTCTGGTCTTGCACACCGGTGGTTTGCGGCCGGTTTGATATGCGTGTGGTAAAATTTCCCACGGCAAGGTATGCTGTACGCCGTTGATGCTCTCAAGTGTAGACTTATGCAGGTTTTACAAAGACTTCAGAACGCACGCCGGTCACTGCCGGGCCGGCTACTGCTCGGGCTGCTGCTGACAGGTTTGTGGACAACGCCCGCGCAGGGAAGCCAGGCCGACTGGCCGCCGCGACCTCTTGCCACAACGGCAGCGGAGCCGGTGAGCTTTGCCCGGTCCGATGTGCTCGCCCTGCAGGAAGGCAGTGAATTCGAATTCATGCTGCCCGGCCAGGGCATCAGGCTGGCGGGGGAGCAGACCCTCGACATCATCCATGGTCGCGTGACCCACGACGATACCTATATCAACGGTGACCGGGTGTTGCGTGGTGTCGGCGTAGACGTCGGCCGCGATCTGCAGTTTGTGCTGACGCTTGGTGAGAACGCGCTGTTTGCCGATCTGGGTATCGAAGACCAGCGCTGGGTGATTGCCGCCGAAGGCAGGCAGACCCTGCAGGGCTGGCTCTATCAGCCCAGTGGCACGCTGGGCGACAGCGCTGAGTCGGATTTTGTCATTCCACGTCAGCAACTGCGGGGGCAGCGAAAGGCCGCGCCATTGACGTTGCCGGGTGCCGGATCAGCAAGCCAGGCGACAATCGACGCCCAGGCAGGGCTGCAAATCAGTCAGCGGTTCAGCCAGGATGTGGTGACGCTCGGCAATACCGCCGAGATCGAGATTGTCGTAGAGTTCGACAATCAGGGCAGTCAGACCGTGCCTCGTCTCAATGCCGATGTATATTTCATTCTGGAAGACGCCGAGCTGGTCAGCGCCCCCGCCTGCCGGCGCCGGACAACGCAGTCATCGCCGCCCCAACCGGTGCTCAGCTGTGAAATCAGCGGCTCGCTGGCACCCGGCACCCGTCGGTCCTTCAGTTTTATTGTCAGGGTCGGCCCCCGAATGCAGCCTGGGCGAGTGCTCAGCACGGTGGTGGTGGGCGACGTCCGCCATGATGCCCATATCAACGTGGTCAATGATGTGGTGGGTGATGCAGAGCAGGCTGTCAGCCCCTTTAATCAGCGGCTGGCCGAGCAGAGCCACGTAGACCGCCTGGGTAACGTGGTGATTGACGTGATGGCCCTGTATACACCGGATGCCGAGGCAGTTTATGGTATCCACACCGCCACGCGCATCAATCAGCTGATCAGTGTTGCCAATCAGGTTTATCAAGACAGCGGTATCGCCATCACGTTGCGACCGGTGTACCACGGTGGCATCAATTATCCGGCCAGCCAGGTCGACATGCACACCATGCTTGAGCAGTTGACCTACGGCGACCACCCGGCGTTTGCCGATGTGGCTGCGCTGCGCCAGCGTTATGGTGCCGATCTCACGGTAGTGTTCCGGCCGCTGGCGGCGCAGCCCTCCATGTGTGGACTGGCCAATCTGGGCGGGTATCGCACCAACGGCGATCTGACTGCGTTTGATGATGGCGAATTTGCCTACTCACTGGCCGCCATTGACTGTCCCGTCAGCAGCGTCCTGGCCCATGAATTTGGCCACAATATGGGGTTGACCCATTCACATCGCGAAGATGGAGGCGGCGGCACCTTCAGTTTTGCCACAGGCCATGGTGTTGACCACAGTTTTGCCACCGTGATGGCCAATCCCAACGCCTTCAGCGCCAGCCAGCGTATCCCCCTGTTTTCCAGCCCGGTCCTGACATGTGCAGGTTTGCCGTGCGGCGTTGACCATCGTGATGAACGCTTTGGCGCCGATGCCGTGCGAACACTGAATCTGGTGCGTTTTCAGGTAGCAGATTTTATGCCGACACGGGTTGCCGACCGTCCCGGCAGGCTGGTCGGATCACTGGATGGCAGCCCCAATGCCACGCATATCGGTATCGCTGCCAGCACTGACAAGGGGCTCAGCAACGCCGCCTCCGTGGGGCTGTCACAATCGCTGGATATCAGCGCAGAGCTTTATATCGATCCGGCGCATGTCGGACGGCGGGGACAGTTTCATGTGCTCGCGGACCTGAACAGTGCTGGCATGGGTTTTGTGCAGCTGACAGACAAAGGCCAGGTGTTTGACTGGCGGGGCGATGTCGACAAGCTGGTGGCGTTTAATGACGCCAGATCCCTGAATACTGTCGAGTATTTGCACATCCTCAATAATTTCAAACCCTTGCCGGAAATGGCCGGCTCGCCCATTGTGCTGTTTGTGGCCTACCGTCTGCTGGATTCCGGTGAACTGATCTACACGCTGGAGCCCATGGTGGTGAATGTCCGGTCAACCCCCTGAGTGAAGGCCAGCGGCAGGCATTCAGCCATCGTCTGCCGCAATCCCCGTGTTATACTCGCCAGCGTTCCGGTTATGCGCAACCGTGACGCCCGGGGCATCGACTACCCCCGGCATTGGTTTACGTCTGGCAGCCGTTGGGGCACTGGGTTATGGCGACATTCAAACACATTGGCCTGATTGGGCGGCCCGGTCATGCCGGGGTTGTCGAGACGCTGGCCCGGCTCATTGCGTTTCTGCAATCCCGCCAGCTCGCTATCGTGCTGGAACAAAGTACCGCCGAGCTGTTGCCACCCACCACGCTGCCCATCTATACACGCACCGACCTGGGTGCAGCCTGTGATCTGGTGGTGGTGGTTGGTGGCGACGGCAGCATGCTCAATGCGGCCCGGGTGCTGGTCGACCACGACGTGCCGGTACTGGGTATCAACCGGGGCCGGCTGGGCTTTCTCACCGACATTCGTCCCGACGACATCGAAGACACACTCAGCGCCGTGCTTGATGGTCGCTATCATGAAGAATCCCGTTTCATGCTGGAATTTGAAGCTGCCCGTGATGGCAATCTGCTGCCTGGTGGCACTGCGCTCAATGACGTGGTGTTGCACCCCGGCACTGCGGCGCAGATGATCGAATTCGAGCTGTTTATTGCCGGTCAGTTTGTTAACTCCCAGCAGTCAGACGGCCTGATCGTGGCGACACCGACCGGCTCCACAGCCTATTCGCTGTCGGCTGGCGGACCCATTATGCACCCCAGTCTCAATGCACTGGTGCTGGTCCCCATGTATCCGCACACCCTGAGCAGTCGTCCGCTGGTGGTTGATGCTGACAACGAGATCCGGCTGCGGATGGTCAAGCAGCGTGCCATTTCGCCGGTGATCAGTTGTGATGGTGCGGTACGCTTTCATACTGAGCCGGGGGATGAAATCATTATCCGCAAAAAAGCGCAGCCACTGCGTCTGATTCATCCGCTGGACTACAGTTATTATGAAGTCTGCCGCAGCAAACTGGGCTGGGGCAATCGTTTGGTCAAAGATGATGCATAGAGCTGTTGCCGTTGATGCGGCGTTGGATCTGCGTCCCTTTGTACGCTATCTGCAATCCCGCACCATGCCCCACCACATCACCGAGGAATCCGGCAAATTGGTGATATGGGCAAGATCGGAGCGCGAGGCAGGGTTGATCGCCGAGCTGTTTGCCCAATGGCAGGCAGACGAGCTTGATATACCCGGCAGCGGCCCGGCTGCCGCTGCCGTGCCGCTGTTTTCGGGTAAAACCTTTGCGCAGAATCTGCTGAGTGCCATCTGGCTGGCGCCGGTCAGCATGGTGTTCATTGCAGCGTGTCTGCTGGTCGCCCTGCTCAGTCAGCTGGGGGCTGATCCGATGGCCGTGCGCGGGCTGTTTTTTCCTGATCTGCGACAGACCGGACTGCTGGACTCGCCGTGGATATTTATCCGCACACTGACGCCGGCGCTATTGCATTTTGGTGCCGTACATCTGGTGTTTAACCTGTTATGGCTGTGGTATTTTGGACGCATGATCGAGCCGGTGCTGGGCTGGTGGCGCATGCTGGCGCTGGTGTTGCTGGCCGCCTTCGGCGGCAATATGGCACAGTATCTGTGGTCGGGGAATGGCATGTTTGGCGGCATGTCCGGGGTGGTTTACGGCTTGCTGGGTTTCATCTGGATGTGGCAGACCGTGCAGCCGCAATCCGCGTTGCGGCTGCCAACCGCCATGATCATGGTATTCCTGGTGGCTCTGGTATTGATGGGTGTCCTGGCCTCGGCCATGATCGCCACCGCTGCCCATCTGGGTGGTCTGTTCAGTGGCATGCTGGCTGGTGTGGTGCTGGGCAGGTTGTTGGGAAACAGATAAGGAATCCTATGTCTGAAAAAAATATCGAATCGCTGCAGGATATTCTCGCCATGATGAATCCTGAGGTGCACATGAATCTTAAAACCGCGGTGGAACTCGGACGCTGGCCCGACGGACGCAAACTCAGTGCGGAACAACTGGAATATTGTTTGCAGGCCATCATCGCCTATGAGCAGGCATTTCTGCCGGAGCAGCAGCGCGTGGGTTACATTGATCGCACGGGTTTGAAAAAAACCGACTGTGATGATCCGGCATCCGGTGAACAGGACCATGACAAAGTCATGCCCATCAATGTGACCAAACACTGATCTGAGCACCGCTTTGATCAGTCCGCACCTTACCAAGACAGGAGAAATCATCGGATGGATGTTCTGGCCCAGGGCCTGATGCGCAAAATGCATAGCCGTCTGCAGTCCCCGGTTGATTATGGTTTGCCACTGGCAGACACCGTCATACCGATGAATGCACTATTGGGCAAGACTGTCAGGCTGCGTTACACCGGCAGGATCGAGTGTGTGCATTGTGGTCGCAATACCAACAAGAGTTTTAACAGTGGTTACTGCTATCCCTGTTTTCAGTCTCTGGCACAGTGCGACAGTTGCATCATCCATCCGGAAAAATGCCACTATGATCAGGGCACCTGCCGCGAACCGGCCTGGGGTGAGGAGTTCTGCATGCAGGACCACATCATTTACCTGGCCAACTCGTCCGGTATCAAGGTGGGCATTACCCGTGCGACACAGGTGCCCACGCGCTGGGTGGATCAGGGTGCGGTGCAGGCCCTGCCTATCGTCAGAGTGAGAAGTCGCCTGCAAAGCGGTGCGTTGGAAGTCATGTTCAGGCAGCACGTCGCCGACAAGACCAACTGGCGCGATATGTTGCGGGAAGGTGATCAGGTCGTTGACCTGCTGGCGGAAAAAGCGCGTCTGCTGGATCTGGTCCATCATGACCTGCAGGAGATGATCCAGCGCTTCGGTTTTCATGCCATCAGCGTACTGAGTGGTGTTGACCCGGTTGATATCAGCTATCCGGTACAGGGCTATCCGGACAAGATCGCTTCCTACAATTTTGACAAGGATCCGCTGGTGGAAGGAACGCTGCTGGGCATCAAAGGGCAGTACCTGATGTTTGATGGTGGTGTCATCAACATTCGTCGTTATGCCGGCTATCATGTTGAATTGAGCAGTTCATAGGGTATCGACCCACGAGGTAAACAAGATTATGCGAGACGCACAAGCCAGAACCATTTTCCTGAAAGACTATACGGTACCCGCTTTTCTGATTGAAAAGACCGAGCTGCATTTTGATCTGGCGGAAACGCAGACCCGCGTCAGTTCGAAATTGCTTATTCGCCGGAATTCCGGGCTTGTTGGCAACGACCAGGATTCGCTACAGCTTGATGGTCAGGACATGGTGCTGGAGTCGCTGCGCATAGACGGCAAAGCATTGTCGCCCGACGACTATGTCGTGGGTGAGGAATCATTGACTATCAAATCGCTGGGCGCATTTGCCGCCAGGTCGCTGGATGAGGGTTTCGTGCTGGAGTGTGTCACGCTGATCAGGCCGCAGGAAAATACCAGTCTGGAAGGTCTGTACAAGTCACGCACCATGTTCTGTACGCAGTGCGAAGCGGAGGGTTTCCGCAAGATTACCTATTACCTGGACCGGCCCGATGTGATGTCCGTGTTTACCACCACGATTGTTGCCGATAAACAAAGATACCCGGTACTGCTTTCCAACGGTAACGATGTTGGTCACGGTGATCTTGATGATGGCCGGCACTGGGTCAGCTGGGAAGATCCGTTCCGCAAGCCCTGCTATCTGTTTGCGCTGGTGGCCGGTGATCTGCAGTACATTGAGGACAGGTTCATCACCTGCAGTCAGCGAGAGATCACCCTGCGCATTTTTGTTGAAGAAAAAGACCTCGACAAGTGCGATCACGCCATGGCCTCACTGAAACACGCGATGCGCTGGGACGAGGAAGTTTATGGCCGCGAATACGATCTGGATATTTTCATGATTGTAGCGGTCGATGATTTCAATATGGGCGCCATGGAAAACAAGGGCCTGAATATATTTAATACGTCCTGTGTGCTCGCCAATCCGGCCACCACCACGGATCTGGCTTTCCAGCGTGTGGAAGCGGTCGTTGCCCATGAATATTTCCACAACTGGTCGGGCAACCGCGTTACCTGCCGCGACTGGTTTCAGCTCAGTCTAAAGGAAGGGTTCACGGTCTTTCGTGATGCGGAATTCTCTGCAGACATGGGTTCACGCACGGTCAAACGTGTGGAGGATGTCAGCTTTCTGAGGACCGCCCAGTTTGCCGAAGATGCCGGTCCCATGGCGCATCCGGTGCGACCTGACTCCTATATGGAAATCTCCAATTTTTACACCCTGACCATCTATGAAAAGGGCGCTGAAGTGGTGCGCATGATCCGCGAGCTGCTGGGCCCGGACAATTTCCGTGCGGGATCGGATCTGTATTTCGAGCGGCATGATGGTCAGGCTGTTACCACCGAGGACTTTGTGCGCGCCATGGAAGATGCCAGCGGCGTTGATCTGCGTCAGTTCCGGCGCTGGTATACGCAGGCCGGCACGCCTCAGCTCATGGTCAGTGCCCATCATGATGCGTCAGCGCAGACCTATGAGTTGCTGGTGCGGCAATCATGTCCGCCTACTCCGGAACAGTCGCACAAAGAGCCGTTCCATATTCCTCTGCGCATGGGTTTGCTGGATGCTGATGGCAATGACCTGCCTCTGGTGCTGGCAGGTGAGCAGGGGGGCGATGCATCGCCAGCGCCGACCGAACGGGTGCTGGATGTCACGCGTGAAGTGCAAAGTTTTGTGTTCAAGGGGGTGGCCAGCAAGCCGGTGCCGTCGTTGCTGCGAGGTTTTTCCGCACCAGTAAAGCTGCAGTTTGACTATTCCCGGGATGATCTGCTGTTTATCATGACGCGCGACAGTGACGGTTTTAATCGCTGGAGTGCCGCGCAGGACCTGGCAGTCGCCGTTATCCAGGAAATGTTGCACGGCCATCAGACCGGCCAGCAGCCGGTGATTGACTCGCGTCTGATCAAGGCATCGGGCGACATACTGCAAAGCGCCATTGCTGATGCACGGGGCGCCGGTGAGCTGGATCAGGCCATGCTGGCGCAACTGTTGAGCTTGCCCTCGGAGGCTTACCTGGGCGAGCTGTCCGACGAAATTGATGTGGACGGTATTCACCTTGTGCGTGAACGCCTTGCGGACACGCTGGCAACAACACACGTTTCAGCATTTGCCGAGCTCTACGCCCTGTGCCAGTCCGATGCTCCCTACAGCGCCGATGCGGCAAACATCGCCCGACGGGCACTGAAAAACTGCTGCCTGGCCTATCTGGTGCGTACCCAGGAGCCGGGTTGGCTGGAGGTGTGTTACAGGCAGTTTTCCGAGGCCGGCAACATGACCGACGTGGATGCCGCATTGCGCCTGCTGATCAATAGCCAGGCACCAGCGGCGGAGTCACTTCGCACGCAGGCATTGACTGATTTCTACCAGCGTTGGCAGCATGAATCACTGGTGGTCAATCAGTGGTTCAGCGTGCAGGCTATTGCGTCGCGGCCAGGCACCTTACAGCAGGTCAAAGCGCTGATGGAACACGAAGCCTTTGATATCCGCAATCCCAACAAGGTGCGGGCGCTGATCAGCGCGTTCTGCAATATGAATGCCGTCAACTTCCACGACCTCAGCGGCGAGGGTTACACCTTCCTGGCTGACCAGGTCATCACGCTGAACCGGCTCAATCCGCAAATTGCCGCGCGCCTGCTGACCCCGTTGACACGCTGGAAAAGATACAGCCCGGCACGCCAGCAACTGATGAAGGCCCAGCTGGAGCGCGTACAGGCCGAGCCCGAGCTGTCCAAGGATGTCTACGAAGTGGTCAGTAAGAGCTTGGTGTAATACGCAGAATACGGTCCGGTTGTTCACGGTGATTGGCGGTCATCTGACGCCCGTCGTGATTGCTGGTGCCTACATAGATCGCACCGTCAGGTCCGGTCGCCAGCGCCCGCAGACGGCCGTAAGTGCTGTTACCTTCACCGTCATTGAACCAGCGCTCAATTGCAGTCGGCCGGGTCGGATCAGTCGGGTCCTGAAAACGGATACGCATCAGATTCTGTCTGTCCTGCGGTTGAAAGCCCAGCACCGATACCAACAGATCATTCCTTAACTCAGGCATCAGGTCGTGGTCGTAGAACATCACGTCCCCTGGTGGAGACGAGGGTACAAAGGTCAGAATCGGATCAACATAGTCCGGTGAACCAATCGCGCCCACCATCACCGGCCAGCCATGGTGCCGGCCGCCTTCCAGCACAACGATCCGGTCATGCGCCATCAACTGATCTTCGCCGGTGGGTCCGTGATCGCCGGCAAACAGATTGCCGGTGCCGGGTTGCCAGCTCAGACCGTGCGGGTTACGCATACCATGAGCCCAGATAGGGTTGCCCGGCCATGGGTTATCAGCGGGCACGTCGCCGTCGGGCGTGATACGCAATACCGCCCCCGACAAATCTTCCAGATCATTTGAGCGTTGCCGCTCAAAGGCATCACCTGTTGCCACGTACAACATGTCGTCATCACCAAACTGCAGTGTGCCGCCACTGTGGCTGCCGCCGCTCGCCTGTGCCGCCAGCTCGTCATAGAGGATGGTTTCCTCACCCGCACGCCCCTGGTTTTCGGTGTAATAGCTGATACGGTTGTACGGCCCCTCATCGGTCATATAGGTATACATGACATATACGCGAGGGTCTTCCGGGTAGTCCGGATGGAACGCCAGACCGGTCAGGCCGCTCTCGCCCTGAAAGAATATGCGTTCCTCAATGGACAGCCAGGGCTGCGGGTCCATCACCCCGTCTGCCGAAATGATACGCACACGACCGGGCCTTTCGGTGACAAACATACGGCCATCGGGCGCGAACTTGATGGCCCAGACCACCTGCAGGTCCGTGGCGAACTCCTCCACCTTATACCCCTCGGGTGACGCGATCCATTCGATCTCCGGCATTGGTGGCAACTCGCCGCGAATGATTTCGTCCTGTGCCAGCAGGGGTGTCGATACAGTGCTCAGAAGTGCGCTGAGCAGAGCAGCGGCCAACGGTTTTTTCAGGGTCAGATTCCAGCGGTTCATAGTGACTTTTTCCCAGTGTGTGTTCCCAGTGCGTGTTCCAGTGCGTGAATTTCCGAAACCCAGTATAAGGTTCGCGTTTTGCGGCGTCACGTCACTCTGCCGCGTAGTTGTGGCGCTGCATCGCGTTGTCGGTTCAGTCACCGTTCAGTCACCGTTCAGTCAGGCAGTGTTTAATTATCAGTCGGGGGTTGGTGGATTTTACCAACTGATGGCGGCGCAGGTCTAAAAAGTGGTGACTGGCACCGTTGTGGCATTTCCCCGGTTTTTTTATTTCATTGTAAAACAAGCGCTTATTGTGGTTTTTCGGGTTGGCACGGAAGCTGCTAACTCATACGGAAGGCAACAAGGGCAACGGGTGAGTTCCGAACAGGCAACAGACTCGACCTCTAACAACAACAGGAGAAAAAAATGATCAGATTCTTTGCATTAATACTGGTAGCAGCAACCATGACCGGCTGTCTGTTTGTCGTTGACTCGCGCGAGAGCATCGGTGATCAGCAGTGGAATGAGTCGGAGCTGGACCGGGTTGAAGTGGGCACTACCGACGCCACGTGGATACGCAACAATTTCGGCAGCCCGGACCGGGTGAGCACCTATGACAACGGCATGGAAGTGTGGCGTTATCGCAATACGTCGGAGTCGGAATCGGAGATAGGACTGTTTTTACTGTTCAACATCAACATCGAGAAAGAAAGGGCAGAGACGCTGGCGCTGGAGATACGCGATGGGGTGGTGACAGATTATTGGGTTGAGAAACGCTGACGGAACTCACCTTTGGCGTCGGGGAGTTGCTGCACGTTCCCCGGCGCCCTTTTTATTCTTGCGGGACGGATACTTGTGACTTCGTTTAAGTGTCGGCTTGCGCAGTGGGCAGACTTCGGTCCGATCACGTCCTTTTTTGAGTGCGGCCCGGGCAGCGGGTAGCAGTTCCAGCCCGACCGCCTCCTTTTGTGATTCACCGGGCGGTGCGGAACTCGACGTCGCGGCTTCGCCGCTCCGGACTCAGACAGTCCTACCGCTTTTCCGGTGAATCACAAAAGGAGAAACGCGGCCTGATTGGGCTGAATGCTGCTACCCGCTGCCCGGGCCTCGTGCCAGGCTTCGGCGACCGCTGTCTGAATCCTTGCACTAGGCTCGGGTGGTAGTTCTCAGGTACATGCCCGATCAGTTCGCGTATCGCTTTCAGGCATTCAGCCGAAAAGGCGGTAGGACTTTCCGGAGTCCGAGCAGCACAGCAGCGAGGGCGGCCAGTTTTTGAAACTATAGGCGTCACTCCGGGCATAGCAAAGAAGAAGATATGGTCTGATTGGTTCCCAGCGCTCCCTCCGATCGCCGTCGTTCGCGCAAGTCTGCAGGACTATTGATCCAAGGCGTGCACACTCTCAGCCCGAGCCTCGTGCAAGACCGCAGAGCAATGATTGCCGCAGACTTGCACAAGGCCCGGCCAGCGGGTAGCAGCATTCAGCCCAATCAGGCCGCGCTTTTCCTTTTGCGGATCACCCGATCAGCGGGCGGGACTGTTTGAGTCCCGAGCGGTGTAGCCGCGAGGTCGAGTTCCCCCCCGCCGGGTGATCCGTGAAAGGAAGCGGCCGGGCTGGATCTGCTACCCGCTGGCCGGGCCGCACTCCAAAAGAACCTGGTCAATACCATTTGGCCGCGACAAAAAAAACGGCCCGGACAGTGAGCTGATCCCACTGTCCGAGCCGTTTTTTTACAATTGCTTCAGTCAGCCGTTAAGCAACGTTAGCGATGTTGGTCACCGGAATAGCCTTCTGCCGCTCCGCCGCCTCCATATACGACTTGATCTCATTAAAGTTCAGATACCGATAGATATGATCCGACATGGTTTTCACATTACCCATGTAGGACATGTACTCATCCATGGTCGGGATCTTGCCCAGCGCCGAAGCCACTGCGGCCAGCTCAGAAGAAGCCAGGTAGACATTGGCCCCATCACCCAGACGGTTCGGGAAGTTGCGCGTTGAAGTCGAGATCACCGTGGAGCGGGGAGCCACGCGTGCCTGGTTACCCATGCACAGTGAACAGCCCGGCATCTCGGTACGTGCACCGGCCACGCCGAACACGCTGTAGATGCCTTCTTCGGTCAGCTGGTGCTGATCCATCTTGGTCGGTGGTGAAATCCAAAGGCGTGTCGGCAGCGTGCCTTCAACCTGTTTAAGTACTTCACTGGCGGCGCGGAAGTGACCAATGTTGGTCATGCAGGAGCCAATGAACACCTCATCGATCTTGGTGCCTTGCACATCGGACAGGGTCTTCACGTCATCCGGATCATTGGGGCAGGCCAGCAGCGGTTCCTTGATCTCGTTCAGGTCAATTTCGATGATCTTGTGGTACTCGGCATCGGCGTCCGGCTCCATCAGCTTGGGATCTTCCAGCCAGGCTTCCATGGCACGGGCACGACGCTCCAGCGTACGCGCATCGCCATAACCTTCACTGATCATCCAGCGCAGCAGGGCGATATTGGACTTGAAATACTCAATGATCGGGTCCTTGCCCAGACGGATGGTGCCTGTCTCTTATACACATCTGACGCTGCCGACGATCTACTCTGTGTA
>CAJXPR010000051.1 GCA_913058135.1 uncultured Gammaproteobacteria bacterium | reverse complement strand
GAGATTTCTGCCTGTCTCGTGGGCTCGGAGATGTGTATAAGAGACAGCAGTATGGTTGTATCAACCAGGCCACATGTATGGTCGCCAGGTTGTACACCGGCAGGGCGATGAAGACCATGCGAAGGATACGGTCACCGCGTGCCACGTGCTGATAGATGTCCTTTAGGCTGACGACCCGGTCGCCGGGCTCGTTGACATTATCAACCGGCGGTTCAACAACAAGCAGCGCCATCCACAGGCACACCCAGGCCGTCAGCGACTGCACCAGTACCATGATGTCAAATGACCACATCGCCAGCAGACCCCCGAACAGGGCGCCAAGACCTTCAGCCAGTGACTTGGTGAATCCCAGTTTTGACAGGGACTGAGCATGTTCACCATCGCCCTGGGCCAGTGCCCGTTCGCTGTCATAAAGCAGCGCCAGGTCTGCACCAGACAGCATGCTGACCGCCAGGCCCAGTACCAGCTCGAAGATCACCAATCCCCAGAATCCATCAGCAAAATTAAGCCAGAAGAAACCCAGACCATGCGCCAGCGCGCCGATCATCAAAGCCAGCCGACGGCCCATGACATCAGCGAAATAGCCTGACGGCGCTTCGAGAATGACAATGGCGCCGGCATAAATTGCCTGCAGGTAGAAAATCTCCGACAGGCTCAGACCTTTTGACTGAAAATAGGGCACCAGCACTGGCACAATCAACAAGAACATGTGAAAGAACGCCAATGCGTAGACTATTTTTATATTTCTCTGCAGTTTATCAACCACGTTACACTTCCTCACCGGCCTTTTGTAACCGGCATTTTTCCCTTTTTTTTATTTCCACAGACCTTCAGCCTGATGGCTGCTTTTTTCAGGCAAAGAAAAAGGCCTCTGAATTCTTTTGAAACTCAGAGGCCTTCGCGAAACCTGATTTGTAAATTTTCTGATTTACAAATTACGTCTGGCATACCTCCCGTTTCATCACATGACTACGCACAATACGCTGACCTGACACAGGCATTTCTGTGGCATACGCCCAGCACGATGCCGCCAGTGCGGAGACCGGTTTTAGCGTAGCCAGCGTCAGACGCTGTTGCGATGTGAATGAATGTGAAATAAACATGGTTTGTTGCCGTAATAAAAATTAATGACTCGCCAAGGAATCTGCTCCTATTTGCGAGGGTTGGGAATTTTATGCCTATTATTCACAAAGTCAAGATGCGGGCGGAAATAAAACAGAAAATATTTGCTTGGTCATGCAATTCGATTCGGTACAATGCAGCGCTGAGATAGTGAGACAACTTCTGGGAGACTCTAATGTGGTTTAAAAATATTCGTCTGTATCAATTTACCCGGCCGTTTTTATTGTCTGCCGATGAGCTGGAGCAGAAGCTGTCTGACTTTCCGTTTCAGCCCTGCAGCAGTTTCGAGCGTAGCCGCTTTGGGTGGGTCAGTCCGCTGAGCAAAGACTGCGAGGCGCTGACACATAGCCTGGGCCACTACATCATGGTCTGTGCGCGCAAGGATGAGAAACTGTTGCCTGCCTCAGTGGTTAATGATGCCGTCAATGAAAAGGTTGAGGAACTGGAGGCACAGCAGAGTCGCAAGGTGTATCGCAAAGAGAAGCTGCAGATCAAGGATGATGTTACGGCAGCGCTGTTGCCGCGCGCGTTTTCCCGCACCCGAAAGGTGTTTGCCTATATTGACCGGCAGGCCGGCCTGCTGGTTATCAATACCAGCAGTGCCACTGCGGCGGAAGAGCTGATTTCCGGTTTGCGCGAGAGTCTGGGCTCAATGCCGGTCGTGCCGGCGGATGTGCAGCAGGCGCCGGGTCCGGTGATGACGGCGTGGTTGCAGGCCCAGATGGCGGAAGGGCAATTTGAGATCAGCGAGAACTGCGAGCTGGTTAATCCGGCCGAAGATGGCAACTCGATTCGCTGTTCCGGCCAGGACCTGACAGCGGACGAAATCGGTGTGCATCTGGCAGCCGGCAAGCAGGTCAGGAAGCTGGGCGTGGTGTGGAATCAGAGCCTCAGTTGTGTGCTGGCTGATGATTTGACTATCAGCAGGCTACGCTTCGAGGACATGATTCTGGAGAAGGCCCAGGAAGCTGACGCCGAGACTGCTGCCCAGCAATTTGACCAGGACTTTGCGGTGATGACCCTGACATTGTCAGGGTTGTTCAATGCCCTGTTCGATGCTTTCGGCGGCGCCAGATCTCACGATGCCTGAAACCCTTCGCAGATAGTCATAGCCGGGTCAGGTATCGGACGCCGCGGCGTCCAGTTTCTCCAGCGCCTGCTGAATTCGTTTAAGCACGTCCGAGGCGCCGTCGCGCGATGTCATGCCCTCGGACTGGGCGGTGAGCAATTGCCGTGTATCGTCGTCCCAGCGGCGCAAAATCTGGACTTTCTGTTCGCGCGTCAGTTGTTCCGTATCAAGAACCTGTTCCGGTGAGTTGAACGCGTCGGCCGGATCCAGCAACATATCGTCGAAGTTCATGGTGAGTCTCCTGCATTGAGTTAATGCCGTTTTGAATTCTCTCATGGCTTGCCAACAGAGGCCAAAGCTCTTAAGGTTGGAACTATGCTGAATACCATTTTGTTGTTAATACTGTGTATTTTGTCATTGTTCGCAGTCGTATGGGCGCACTACCGGCTCAATACTCATGCTGCCAGCACGCGCCTGGTGACGCGATCGGTACTGATTGTCGTGGCAGCGGCGTTTGGCTGGGTGATGGCCTTTGTTTATACCGCCAGTCAAGGTCTTACCCAGGTGCTCATATTCCTGAGCGCTTTCGGGATTGTGCATTTGCCGGCGGCGTGTGTGTTGCAACTGAAGCACTGGCGCGGTGCGCCGCGCCAGGATTGATCGCCTGCCCAGGGCCGGCCGAATGAGCGATGCTCAGCTATCGAGCGTCGCCTCCAGCGATATGTCCGCCTTCAGTAGCTTGGACACCGGACACCCGATTTTGGCTTTGTTGGCAATGGCGTCGAAGGCTGCCTGGTCGATGCCGGGAATTTTCGCCCGCATAACCAACTGCACGGCAGTGACAGCAAAGCCATCGTCCACCTTATCCAGCGTTACAGTCGCTTTGGTGTCAATACTGTCGGGCGTAAACCCTTCTTCACCCAACAGCATGGAAAACGCCATGGAGAAACAGCCAGCGTGCGCGGCGCCAATCAGTTCCTCAGGGTTGGTTCCCGGCTTGTCTTCAAATCGTGTGTTGAATCCGTAGGGGCTATCTGACAGGGCGCCGCTTTCGGTACTGATAGTACCCTTGCCCTGTTTGAGGTTTCCCTGCCAATGTGCCGAGGCGTGTTTTTTCATCGTCTTCCCTCCTGAAAGTTGATTTACCGGAACAGGAAAACATATTGCCTCACTGAGGTAAAGTGGTGAGGTGATGGCTTCTCAGGGCGCCGGATTCCACTTGGACCATTCGTCAATAAAGGTCAGGGCGCATTTTTCTGCCAGCATCGCGGCTCTGAAATCTGCGGCTTCTACCGCACCCAGCGCGCCGTTTTCCCACAGCAGGGTGTGCACGTTCGTTGATCGTAGTCCCCAGTATTCCAGTGTCGTGGTGTAGGCAATTGATGCATCACTGCTGCGCAAGGCGCTGATTTTGCAAACCAGATAATCACGGCTTGCCGACTGGCGGCGGACACCGACTGACTGCAGTACCGACTCAAATTTCCGCTGTGCCTGCAAGCGGAAATCCATGGGATCAACCGTCATGTCCTCCCAGCTGGCAACCTGTATATGCATGTCGAACTGCTTTACACCCGACATTGACAGGCCATTGCCGTGCGGAAAAACCTGGGCGCTGCTCAGGCCCGGCAGCAGTAACAGAAGCAGGCTGGACATCACGGCCCGGCAGCAGATTTTAATGGTCATGGGCGGAACTCCTTATACCTGGCAGATTCATCAGGTTGCGGATAATAGCCCACTTCCTGCGTTGGCGTTAAGCCCATTCACCGTGCTTGCAGTGACCTGCCCAAAATCGCCGTGTGTCAGGCGCCAGCCGGAAAGGCAAGGACGTCGATATGGCCGACCACGCACTGTCCGCTGCCAGCGTGCGCCATGCGGAAGGCTTGCCAGTCGTCAAGGGCAGCTTCAGTCAGGTCCGGGGCATCGGCAACGGCGAGCCGAATGCCTGTGATCAGATCGGCCTGCAGCGCTTCCTGAGCCGGTCCCAGTTGCCAGGCACTGTCAGCGGTATGGACGGTAAAGTCGAGCTTTTCCAGTGCGGCTTTCAGGTAGGGTGCCGAGTCCGGGCCCAGCGCCGGCCCCAGTCCCTTGTCGCGGCGCTGGTCGTGATTGAAGGCCGCAAGAACCGCCTCATCCAGCGGGTGTGCCGGTGTCCACTGGGTTCGGCCATCGTAGTTCAGCGCCGCGTAAAATGCGGCTGACTGCTGGCTCACTCTGGCGAGTAAGGCGTCAACCAGTTCGTCGGATACCAGATCAAACAGCGCCGATGCCGAAAGCAGAGTCAGGCCACCCAGCGGCAGTGCTGCTACCTCGCGCAAGTCGGCCTGATAGTCCTCGATAATCTCGGTCTGACCGTGCCGGCGCAGCGCTTCATTAAGCAGAGCCGGGTCGTGATCGACCAGACGCCAGACACAGCGCTGGGCACCTTTTCTGGTCAGGGCGCGCAAAGTGGATCCGGTGCCCGAACCCAGATCGACAATAATCGGCGATATTGCCGTATCGGCCTGCAGGTAGCTGACCAGTGAAGCAGCCAGTGCCGGGTCCCGTGCGGCGTGATCAGCCGGCTCTCGTAAATCCAGCCAGCTAACGGAAAATCCACTCATCGGTGTGCCTCTTTTGTTCTTCAGAATAAGTCTTGTCGTTCATTGCTGGGGTGTCACGACGTTGTGCATGACCTGTATGACCTGTGTGGCAGTATCCCGCCAGTCCGGCAGCGTGGTGGCGGCGGCTCTGGCGCCGCGCTGCAGTGCCTGGTATTTGTCGGGATCGGTCAGCAGACGCTGCAAGGCGTCTGCCAGTTCAACTGCGTCGTCCGCTGGCACCAGAATGCCGGCATTGGCGGGGACAACATCCGGCACCGCGCCAACCCGCGCGGCCACCACGGGTAACCCAAATGACAGCGCCTCTGCGAAGACCATACCGTAGCCCTCGAAGCGTGACGGCAAGACAAAAATGTCCGCGGCCGAGTACTCGGCGTCCAGATCGCTGACACTGCCGGTAAAATGAATGCGATCATCCAGACGCTGTTCGCAGACCTGTGCTCTCAGCGCCGCCGACCAGGCCGGGTCAAAATGATCACCGCCGACAAAGCGCGCGCGCCACGACAGCTGTTTGATACGTGCCAACGCGGTAATCAGCACATCGTGGGCTTTGCGGCGGGTCAGCGTGGCGACCGTCAGCAGGCAGGGTGGGTCGCCCTGGCAACGGGCAAAAACCTGTTTTTGGGTGCCGGGCAGGGCGACGGTCAGCTGCGCCCGGGCAATACCAAAGCGTTCTTCAAGCAGCGAGGCCGTGGCATGACTGGTCACCACCACAGCACAAGCCAGATTCAGTGCCCTGTGTTCCGAGTCAAACAGCCTGCGCTCGGTCTCCGCATCAAGTCCGGACTCCAGTGCCAGCGGATGATGACACAGGGCAATGATGTTCAGTCGACGGTGTTCCTGGCTGGCTATGTCATCCATCGTACCGTAAGCCAGACCGTCTATCATTACTATGGCATGATCAGGTATGTTGGCCAGTTGTGCAGCAGCGTCCGCCAGTGCGGCTGTATCAGGCATCGGGAAGCGCGCTGACAGTGCGATGTGGTGGACGTTGACCCCGGCCTCAGCCAGCGCCTGCATCAAGGCGCGATCATAGGCGTAACCACCGGTCAGGGTCTGCAAGTCTCCGGGAATGACAAAATACAGGTCTGGCTTCAATATCTGTTCCGTCCAGGTCATCGAGCGACCATTACTGGTAATCGGGGCGGGTGTACCAACGGGCACCGGTATTGAATTTATCATCGTGCGGAAAACCGGAATGCCCCGGCCAGCGTAGATTGTAAAAGATATCAGGTCAATCAACCGCAGGCGGCAGCTTGCCTAAAGCAGGGTAGCACCGTAGTATTTCCAATTATGACAAATATCAGAGCACTCAGCACCGGCAAAAACAAACCAACAGTGACGCGTGTCACCGCAGGCCGCATACCTACCGAGCACGGTGATTTTCAACTGGTGTACTACACCAACTCGATCGACAACAAGGAACATCTGGCGTTTTGTATGGGTGACGTGAGTGGCGAGGACATTCTCACGCGGGTGCATTCGGAGTGTTTTACCGGGGATGTCATGGGCTCACGCCGCTGTGACTGCGGGGAGCAGCTGCAGCGCTCCATGGCGCTGGTTGCGGCCAGAGGCCGGGGCGTAATCGTTTACCTGCGTCAGGAAGGTCGGGGTATTGGTTTGATGGCCAAGCTCAATGCCTACAACTTGCAGGATCAGGGCTACGATACCGTCGATGCCAACCTGATGCTGGGTCATGAAGCTGACGAGCGCGAGTATTCGCTGGCGGCGTGTATCCTGGAAGACCTCGGTGTGGACTCAGTGCAGCTGATGACCAATAATCCATTGAAAATTTCGGCGCTTCAGGCATCCGGCATCAAGGTAAGTACACGGGTGTCACTGGAAGCACCGATCAATGCTGACAATGAGACCTATCTGCTCACCAAGGCCCGGCGCATGGATCATATGCTGGTGCTACCAGCAGAAGACACAGCGACAAAACCCGGCAGTCGGCATCCGCAGGAAAAGCATGAACCTGAACCAGCAAATTGAGCGCTGGTTGCTGTCGCAGCGTGCACCCTTCACCGCCGGCAGCGAACGACCTTTTGTCACGCTGAGTTACGCCCAGAGCTGGGACGGCAGCATCACGCTGCAATCCGGCGAACCTCTTGCGCTCAGTGGTGAACCAGCCCTGCAACTGACCCATCATCTGCGCAGCCTGCACGACGGCATACTCGTTGGTATCGGTACGGTGCTGGCCGATGATCCGCGGCTGAACGTACGGCAATGGCGCGGCCCTGATCCCCAGCCCATTGTGCTGGATGCTCACTTCCGGATGCCTCCGGGGGCTCGTCTGTGCCACCTGTCAGAAAAACGCTGCTGGATTCTGACCAGCGCTGATGCAGTATGCCCGGACGATTCGGCGCTGGACATTATTCGTTTGCCTGGTGACAGTGACGGTCGGGTGTCACTGCACGACGCTTTGCGCGAGCTCAAGCGACGTGGTATCAACAGCCTGATGGTAGAGGGCGGTGCCAAGGTCATTACCGGCTTCCTCAAGCAGAAACTCGTCGATGCCATGGTGGTGACGATCGCACCCAGACTGGTTGGTGGATACAAGGCAGTGGGTGATCTTGGGTTTGTTGACAGGGTCGCGTTGCCCCGCATTTCGCCAGTGTTTACCGATAAACTGGGTGACGACCTGATCATGTGGGGGCAGGTCACTTTTGATGATACGGGCGGCGATGATACGAGCCGGGATGATGGCGAGGTCAACGGATGACAGGCCGGCCAGCGAACGCCAGCGAGATTGACGCGCAGCAGTTGTGGTTCAACGGCCCACAGCAGGTTGACGTCAGGCAGGTCAGCCTGCCAGCCCCAGGCACAAAGCAGTTGCGTGTAAAAACTCTGTGTTCGGCGATCAGTGCCGGATCCGAGCTGCTGGTTTACAGTGGTGAGTTGCCTGAAAAAATGTCACTTGATGCTAACCTGGCATCATTGCAGTCCTCGTCGACCTATCCGTTGCAATATGGCTATGCCTGCGTCGGCGAAGTGACCGATGTTGGTGACGATGTGGACCCAGCCTGGCTCGGTCAGCGAGTGTTCTCCTTTCAGCCGCATGCCTCGCATTTTATAGCCACCACTGATCAGTTGATGCAGGTACCCGACGATGTGGACACCGAATCAGCTGTGTTTCTGCCCAATATGGAAACTGCCGTCAATCTGGTGCAGGATGGCGCCCCGATGCTCAGTGAACAGGTGGTTGTCCTGGGGCAAGGAATCGTCGGGCTGTTGTTGACCGGCCTGCTGGCCCAGCATCCGCTGGCCGGTCTTTACACCCTGGACAGGCTGGCGGGTCGCCGGCAGCAATCGTTGGCGCTGGGCGCCAGCGCCAGCCTCGATCCGCAGACAGATATGACGAAGCTGCAAACCACGATACTGGCGAGCGAAGGCGCTGACCTGGTTTATGAGGTCAGCGGTGTGCCCGATGCACTCAATCAGGCGATATCCGTGAGTGGATACGACAGCCGCATTGTCATTGGCAGCTGGTACGGCAGCGAATCAGCCCCCATTGCGCTGGGCGGCGACGCGCATCGCAACCGGTTAAAAATCAGCACCAGCCAGGTCAGCACTCTGGCCCCGGGCCTGACCGGGCGCTGGAGCAAGGCACGCCGCTTTGCCACGACCTGGCAGATGATACGAGGGCTGCAACCTCACCGGTTGATCAGTCATCGCCGGTCGCTGAATGACGCAGCAGCCCTGTATCAGCTGCTGCATGACCGCGACCAGGATGTGCTGCAGGCCGTGTTTACCTATAACTGAGCCGGCCGTCAAAAAATTTTATTTTTCACAAAGGACACGCCATGTACACCGTTGCTGTAACCAAAGACTTTATTGCCAACCACTACCTTGTCGGGGGTGACTGGGGCAGCGAAAACTCACCACACGCTCATCATTATGTGGCCGAAATCAGCATTGAGGCGGCGGAATTGGATCAGCACGGCTATCTGGTTGATATCGTCGATATTGAGTCTGCACTCGATGCCATTGTTGCGGATTTTCGCGACGCCATGCTCAACGACAAACCCGAGTTTGCCGGGCTCAATCCCAGCATCGAGCACTTCAGTCGCATCATTTGCGAGCGTATGCTGGCCAGCATCAAACCGCCGGGCAGTGGCACGCTGAATGTTAAACTGTGGGAAAATGCCACCTGTTGGGCCGCCTATAAAAAAGCTTTCTGACGGTGGACCGGTCGAGCTGGGTTCAGGCCAGGGGTTCAGGCAACAGGCTGAACAGATACCTGTTTGCCTTGCAGTGCCCGCACACACAGCAACCCGCTCAGAAGCACCAGCACATCACGCAGACGCATCAGGGCAATCAGACCCAGTGCCGCATCCACGGGCAGCCCCAGGCTCTGAAAGGACCAAAGCACGGCAGCCTCCAGGCTGCCTATACCACCGGGCAGCGGCAGCAGCAATGCCAGGCGCATGGCGACCAGAATCAAAGCAAGACTAAAGGCGTCAGGCATCACAGAAAAATAAGCCAGTACCAGCCAGACCTCAAAGATCATCAATGCCCAGCCCAGCAGCGATAACCCCAGCGCACCCAGCAGTGCCGGTTTTTGTGTGCTGACGACGGTCTTCAGTTCGCTGCCAAGGACTTGCCAGTGGCTGCCCAGGGCGATCAGTCGTGGACTGCTCAGCCAGTGTGCGCCGAGTTTTTCCAGGCGTGCGGAAATCAGTACGGGTTGTCTGACCAGCAGCCAGGCAATCAGGGAAAGCAGGGCCAATAGGCCCAGCAACATCAACACGACGGTCTGCCAGTCGCCCTGTCGATTGGCGGTGACACTGGTTTGTGACAGTACCACCAGGCTGACGCCCAGCAGCAACATCAGGAAGTTGATCCATAACTCATAGAAGCGATCCAGCGCCAGTGACAGCACGGCTCGGTGAGTGCTCATCTCCAGGCGTTTAACAAGCCAGTAGATCTGAAAAGGCTCGCCGCCAAAATGCGGCGCGGGCGTAATAAAACTGATGGTTTGCCCGGCCTGCCGGATCAGCAGCATGTGCCAGAACCCAGGCGACTCACCCAGCATGCGGCCCAGTCGGCGCCAGCGCTCGGTGCTGACCGCAATCACCAGCAGGTTGGCCAGAGCCCACAGTAGCCATTGATACCAGTTAAGTGCCCCCAGAATGGTGGGCAAACCGGACAATGGCATCTGGCTCAGGGTCCAGATAACCAGTAACAGCGCCATAGGCCACAACAGCATCACTATCCAGCGAGACTGCAACATCAGGCACCATCCTGGCGATTGACCCAGTCATCATCCGCCTGCCAAAGGCTGAATCGGCCGCAGCCCAGCAGCAGGATGGCGGTGATGATGACCAGGCTGATGACAAACGTGGCTGACATCACTGGCAAGGGCACCGTCCAGGCCAGCAGCATCAATACCATGATGGCACCAGCCCGACCCGCCAGGCCCAGCGCCATCATGGCCACGCCCAGCCCAAGCAGAGTGTTGATCAATAGTGGCGACCACGGAGCAGCCGGATCCAGCTGGAAGGCTGTCATCGCTGCAGTCAGCACCAGCGCCGTGCGCAGCGCCGGCAGCAACCACCGCTGGGTGATATCGTGCAGATAGCGGAACCAGTGGCTGACGCCATGCTGTGACGTCAGGCGCCCGCTGACCACCAACCAGTCCACCAGGAAGCCAACGAGCAGGGGAAACATGAAACCAAACCCGGCCGGCACCGTCACCTCGGCCTCAAAGGGTGGCCACAGGACGACGGCGATATAACCCATCTGGAATCCTGCCAGCGATCTGCGCAGCAGGCTGGGTGCCAGCGGATACACAGTTCGGTGATGCTTTTCACGCATCCTGATGCCCAGCACAAACAGGTAATAGGCCACGCTGACCAGCAGATAGGACGAGTGAATCTTGCCATGTTGCAGCGCCAGCAAAGGCGCCACCAATAGCCCCAGCGCATCGAAGAGGGTATCCAGACGGGCGCCCAGCAACGTGGTCTGGCGCGTGCGCCGGGCGACAAAGCCGTCCACCCGATCCAGAATGGCGGCCAGAGAGTACAGTGCTGCCGCTGTCCATAACAGCGCGGGTTGAGCTTCCACGGCGTCAGACAGCAGAAGAAAGCCGCCGGTGGCGGCAATCAGCCAACCACGACCGATGGTCATGCGGTTGGCCCAACCCAGCACAGGATAGGGCGGAGCAGTGTCAGCAGCGCGATTCAGGTCCAGGCGGGTGCGGGTCTGCTGCCAGACCAGAAGCCAGATCGCAGTGCTGCCGAGCAGGTAGAGCATTGCATTCGAGGTACGGGTCAGAACGCTCAGCAAACATGCCGCCAGCACCAGGGCGACCATCCCGGCGAACATCAGCCGGGCCAGTTCAGCGCGCAGCTTGTGTTGATCGGTACTCTCTGTCATAGCGCTATCATGCGGTGTCATGGCGGGATTATTGGGCTGGACTACAGTTCGCAAGCCTAGCACGAAAACCCCGTTCAATGCGCCACTGCGGGTCCGTAGCGCAACGGTTAAAGGCTCAGATTAAAGCCAGAGGAATTCAACAGGCCGGCTACGCCGACCAGAATCAGATAGCCGGCAACTATGTAGTTCAGCAGCTTGGGCATCAGCAGAATCAGAATGCCGGCAATCAGAGCAATCAAGGGGGTCAGGGATATGGTCATTGTGTCAATCTCGGTTTGGTTGAGCAGCGAAGGGTAGTGTTCAGTATGGGCCCTGACGCAGTTGATAGCCATTGTTCTGATGATTGCTGGCTGAACGGGTTCGCTCAGACAAAAGCGATGCCCCGGCCTGCCGGCCCGTCTCCCAGTCAGAACCTGTTGTTGTCACTTCTGGATCAGGCCGCCTGTACACACCTGTTGGTCGGTGCTGGACACAGCCTGATGCGTAAAAGTGGGTAACGTAATGCCTTTTTCGGCATCGCTCAAGGCATCGATGGTTATACGTGGCGGCTGCGCGGAAACATTGCCAAAGACATTGGCAAACGCGACATCGGCGGCGTCCCGGCCAGTGCCCAATCTGAGCAACCCCGTTGGATTGGTGACGCCGCTGGGGTCAAACAGATACCAGCGCCCGCTGAGCATGACTTCAACATAGGCATGGAAATCGGTTGGGCCCAGGGCGGGGTCGGCGCCATAGTCGATGCCCGATACAAACCTTGCGGGCATATTCAAGGCCCGGCACATGGCAATCATCAAGTGGGCAAAATCACGGCATACTCCCTTGTGATCGATAAGCGTATCGAGCGCGGACGTCGCACTGCCAGAACTGCCTGACACGAACCGGGTTCGATGGGTTACCCAGTCGCGGATGGCCAGTACCCGCCGATATCCAGGTGCCATGGTGCCAAACTCATAATTTGCCAGTGCGGCAAAACTGTCAGACTGACAGTAGCGACTGGGATAGATAAAAGGCAAAACGTCCATTGGCAGTTCGGCAACACGCATTTCGCGCAGTGCCTCGGGATTCTCGTAGTGATGATTGATGTCGACGATGCCCTGATAGCTCAGTGACAGGGCACCTGGGTAGGCCTGCACACGGAGGTAGCGGGTGCCTTCTTCAGTGTCGACAAGGGTCTGCGACAGAACTTCCTGGGCGATCGTCAGCGACTCCTCGCGCACGTTCTGCCTGTTGTTCAGCGCCGGGTGAAAATTGAAAACAAAGTCGCAGTTTGGACTCAACACCTGGTAATCCAGGGTAATGGAAAACTTCAGTCTGATCACGATAGTGGGTTACTCCTGTAAACTGATGTGGCGTTCTTGCCGGTTTGTATCGATTTGCGGGTGACTTGCGAACGAAGAAGCCCTGCCCAATGATCGGCTGTGTGGCTATTGACAGAGGGTCGATATTATAGTTAACGATACTGCTGTATTCCTGGCATGGCAGCAACTATTTTTTTGATTGGGCGATACAATATAATACTGGGAGACTGGAGAGTTTCGGCAATGGGCCAGGCTGTCCTGAACCTATCCAGGTATACAGGTGAGTGACTGTCATGCTGAAGATCCTGATCAGGATGGTACCGGTAATATGCATGGTGCTATTGCCAATATCCTCTCAGGCGCAGCAGGTGCCCCGACCCGCGTTACTGACGTCAATGCCGGTCGCGATGGCGGATTTACCGGTACAGTCCGGTCGTACGGGCAGCCTCGTCCTGCTGGGCGAAGCGGACGCCCCGGTCTCGGACATCGCACAGACGCCGGAGGTGGCGTCTGTGCTGGCGCGCCTGCAATCAGGCAATGTGCCGTTTGTGTCAGGCGATTACACCGACCTGCAGCAGACACTGCAACTTCGCGACCTGCTGTTCTGGCAACTCCCCGTGTGGACCGTCATCATTAGCCTGTTGTCTGCACTGGTGTTGCTGGTACTACTTCTGGTGGCGTCCAAGGAATCCGGTCTGCCCCTGCTCAGATGGTTGTTTGGCTTTGCGCTGGCGGGAAATCTCTATTACCTGCCTGCCGCACTGGCATTGCCGACTGTGGTCCAGTTAACTGTCAATGCCGTGTATTTCCTGGCAATTCTGCTGTTCATGGTCAGACTTCGTCAACCATCTACGGGCGAGTGGCAAATTTACGCCGGTCTCGCACATACCCTGTTTCAGGCTACCTTGCTGCTGCTTATGGTACTGCTTGGCGTTGACACACTGATAGTGCTGGCCGGCCTTGACCTGGCCAATCATCCAGGTCTGACACTGCAACTGGTTCCCATCGGTCAGGTTGCCGGTGTGCTGGCAGCGTTGTATTTTCTCACTGGCCGGCACGCCGACATACGTGCAGAGCTGCAAAGCCTCAATGCCTCGCTGGATCAGCGGGTGGCACAGGCCACAGCGGAGTACCGTATTCGCTACCGCGATCTTGCGCGTGATGCGCTGCGGGCTGCCCGAATGAACGAGCGTCGTGGCATTTACCAAACCATTCACGAAGATCTTGGCGACAAATTGTTGCAGCTTATTTACTCTGCCGATGACACTGACACAAGCGACCTGGCGCGCTCTGCGCTGGCCGAGCTGCGTGATTCGCGTAATCTGTTGCCGAACCACCAGCGTCCCTTGACCGACGTGCTGGCAGACATTCGCAGTGAAGCCCAGAATCGCTGCGATCAGGCCGGTATCGCCTTGAGCTGGCAACAGGAGAGCCGGTTGCCAGATTGGGCGCTGAATGCCCGCCAGCATTCAGCGTTGAGCCGGACTGTAAGGGAGGCCTTCAGCAACCTGCTCAAACACGCCCAGGCCAGCGCGGTCGTGGTAAATGTGGCCTGTCAGGCCGACGGCCGCTTGCATTACAGTATCAGTGACAACGGCAAAGGTATGTCAGCTCACGCTGCGCCGGGGCGCGGGCTGATCAATATGCGCAGCCGGGTGACCGAGCTGGGAGGAACGCTGGTCTGGTCGCCCGGTGTTCAAGGGGGCACTTTATTTGAGTTTCTGTTGCCTCTTGGAGTAACCGTCTCATGAGTCGTCGTCAGCGGTTTTTCTGTTATGCCGGCCTTGGTCTGATGGTCACGGCAGTGTTTGTGTGGCTACTGCAGAGTTTTCGCTGTGCAGAGGGCAGTTCATTATTTCTGACGTCCATTCAGGCGGCAAACAGCGCCATGGTGCCAACCCAGCAACAGTCACCACCGCAGTATCTTGCAGATGCCGACTGGCGCACAATTTCCCTGCCCCGATCCTGGCCGGCCGACGACCTGCAACCAGTCGGTCTTACTCAGGTCTGGTATCGACTGCCGCTTCCCGTCGAGGCGCATACACAAGGGTGGCGACACCTGTTGATACTGCGCCACATGATGAATCTGGAGGTTTGGCTGGATCAGCACTATCTGGGCAGTGCCGGTCCGGTGTCTTCGGAGAATATGCAGCGAAACTGGAATCGACCGGTGTTGTGGACGCTGCCCGAGGCACTCATCACGGATGCACCGCAAATGCTGTATTTCCGGCTGCACTCCGCGCCGGACTTCGGTGTGATGAGCCCGTTGCTGCTGGGCGACGAGGCCGCCATCATGAGCCGCTACCGACTTAACCATTTTCTGCAGATAGACCTGGTTAAAGTCAGCTTGCTGGCGATGGTGTTTATTGCCTGCCTGGGGGTTTTTGTCTGGCTGCGCATCCGGCAGCGTCACTGGTTACTTATCTCCCTGATGTGCCTCAGCTGGTCGCTGCCATTGTTGTATATTTTGTTGCCGACAGTACCCGCTGTGCTACGTGATGAGTTTGATTTTTTGCGCCTCTCGCACTGGGGAACAGTGGCTGGCGCGTTGTTTCTGCTGGCCTTTATTTACTCTTATTATTTGCAGGTGGCGATCAGCCGTTTGCGATGGTTGTGGCCTGCATCCCTGTGCCACGGTGCTATTCTGCTCGTGGCCCCTGACGAGCGTGTGGTGCTTGCCGGTAGCCTCGGTCAACTTCTGGCGCAACTTCTCTTTGTTGTACTGATAATTCAGTTAATGCGCACCAAAGCATTGCGTAATGCTGAAACCTACAGCATCGTCTGCGGCCTGGTGATCATGTTGCTGGCTGCCGGCCATGATGTATCGCTCGCCGTCAGCAACAGCATGGAGCGCTGGCGCTGGGATATGTTTGTCTCCTATATAACCCAGCCGGTGATGATGATGATTATTACCTGGCATGGCGTCAGGGCATTTCTGGCGGGTGTAAAAGAACTTGATGACCTCAACGCTCAGCTGCAGCAACGTCTTGGCCAGGCGGAGCGGGATCTTCGGCAGGTCTTCGACCAGCAATTGACAATGCAGCGTGACATTCACTTGGCGTCGGAGCGCGAACTGGTTTACCGCGACCTGCACGACGACCTGGGGGCACGGCTTTTGTCACTGGTTTTTAAATCCGCACCCGGTCAGGCACGCGACCTGGCACGCAGTGCCTTGCAGGACCTGCGCGACATTGTCAGTCGGGTTACGCAGGAAGACCATCGGCTCGCTGCTGGCATCGCAGACTGCATGGCAGAGAACGAGAACCGGGCTCTGTCGCTGGGCAAAGCATTTTCCTGGCAGGCTGATGACGCGCTTGAACATGTCAGCTGTAGCAGCCGCCGTATGCTGAAACTGCGCCTACTGTTGCGGGAACTGTCCGGCCACTGGTTAGGACTGGCACATGTGCGAACCCTGGCTCTGACACTGACCCTGGTGCGCGAACACAGCTCTGAAATGCACATACTGCAGATTGGTATTCATTGTGATGGAGATGTCATCGCTGCCGAGGGTGTTGTCAGCATGGCCTGGCCGCCCCTGTTGCTTAAACGGTTGCAGGCGCTGGAGGCTCACTATGTGCTTGAGACCGACCCTCACCAAGGCATGAACTTGCGTGTCCCCATGCCGGTTATGGTGCAGGACTCTGCGACCGATCTGATAAATGTGCCGAATCAACCGGTGCCAGATTAAAATGTGTCCTGTGTCACCAGGCCCCGGCGGGATGCCTCCATGGCGGCTTCGGCGCGACTGGAAATGTTGAGTTTGGCATAGATGGATTTGACGTAGCCTGCGGCTGTATTATTGCTGATGCCCAGTAAGTCAGCAACTTTCGGGGTACTGAACCCTTTGGCGATCAGCCCCAGCACTTCTTTTTCACGGGCTGTCAGGTGGACCGGGGTGGCATCCTCCCGCGGGTTGAAGAAACTCAGCAGGCGACGTGCTATGGCGGGCGACAGCGGTGGTTGTCCATCGACAATGCGTTTGAGCATGCCAGTCAATTCATCGCGGCTCTGGTCTTTAAGCAGGTAGCCCGACGCGCCGGCGCCAAGCGCTGAGAACAGATGGGTGTCATCATCAAAGATGCTGGTCACGATGGACATGACACCACGGTGTTTGAGATTCAGTTCGTCGATCAGTTCAATGCCGGAGCCGTCTGGCAGGCCGATATCAATAAGAGCGATCTCGGGCAGGCTTATGGTGAGTGCCCGGCGGGCGTCGGCAAGGGAGGCGGCGGTGGCGATCTGTATGCCGGGAAAAGCATCGCCGAGCGCTGTTGTCAGCCAGGCACGGGCCTCAGGAAGATCCTCAACAATCAGACCATTGCGCATGCTGAAAGTCCGTTCACAGTAATGGGAGTGTCAAGATTAGCGGGTATGGCGACAGATGCCTACCCCGTGAATCGGGGAGGGCGACAAAAGACCTGGCGTTGTTTCCTGATCGGGTACTGCTTGCAATGGAGGTTGTGGGCCTCCTTTTTGCGTTAACATGCTGATGTAGCGATGCGGCACCAGCCTAGAATTTGTGCCCGGGAAATCCATTCGCCGGGACTTTATATCCAATACGCAACTGCTCCTTCCTTGGCTACCCGTATTCCATTTTGGATGACCGGCAGTTCCGTGTACCGGTCGATTAGAAGAGTACTGAAGCGGGGGAACCATCTCTGTTTGTTACCGAACATATAATGGAGTTAGTCAATAATTTGACGTGGATGTGGTGAAATTCAGCGTTGGGAGGGAGCGGAGCGAGGTTTGGGATGGGTTTAGTGGTGCCCCGGGCAGGATTCGAACCTGCGACCTGCCCCTTAGGAGGGCAAAGATAACCCCTGTGCCACGTGCCAATCGGTACTTAACAAATTGAATAAAAACAATAAATGTTCTTTGATGTATTTTGTTGTTTGCGTTTGTGTCGCCATTATGGTTACATATTGGTCGCACAAAATTGAACCTCTGTCCTCTGCCTAGGAGAGAACGATGGCTAAGGCGCAAGCAAAAATCACATCCATTTCTGACGCTGCTGCTCACCAGTTCCTGAAAGGTGCCGGGGAACGCGATGTTTTGTCATGCAAGCAAATTCCCGGTCTGAGCTTGATCAAACTGAAGAAGGGCGGATCATGGCGCTGGCGTTATACTGATCCGACAGGAAAGCGCCGGGTAGCGACATTGGGCAGTTATAACAACATGAAACCAGTGGCGGCTGCACAAACCGTGCTGGACCTGCAAAGCAACGATGTGGACCCGCTGCAGAACAAACAAGTGCGTCGAATAAAGGCTCAAGACGCCGCCAGGGAAGCAGAAGCCAGAACGCTGCGTCATTACCTGGATAACTACTATCGCCCGCACATGGAGCGAAGCTGGAAGGCTGATAACGCGAAAGCCAACTATAACAGGATCGCCGGTCACTTCGCTGACTTGCTTGATCGGGATATGGCCACGATCGACAAGATCGATATCAACAAATGGCAGCGTGAAACTGAAAAGAATGGCAGAGCATACAGCACTGTCCGACGCAATTTCGGGGCTCTGAAAACAATGATCCGTCGAGCGGTGAAAGATGGCATCCTCGATTCAGACCCCTTGGCAAATCATAAATTGCTGGAACCTACCCTGAAAGACCAGCACAGCACTCGGGCTGATCCGGGCAAGTCTGAGCGGCGACTGTTGAGCAAAGAGGAGATTCACGGTGTATTGACTGGTCTTGACGCATTCGCGGAGGAGTTGCGTCGGCAAAGGCGAAGCAGTCGTGCTCACGGCAAACCTGAACTGCCCGATCTTGATGACGTGAACTACCCTCACTGGTTTATCCCTTTTTGCCATTTGGGACTCCATACTGGGCTGCGCCCGGGCGATCTGTATTCCATTACCTGGCAGGAGTTAAATCTGAGCTCCAGCAGGTTGACAAAGGTGTGTGAAAAAACCTCTCATGCAATCCGCCGGGAGAAGAAGCCGGCAGTGGTCGATATGAAACTGAACACAACGATTAAGGCGGTCTTGGTAGCGTGGTGGGCGGATCAGGGCCAGCCGAGCACAGGTCTGGTATTTCCATCGCCGAAAACGGGCAGGCAATTGGACGTACAGGCCCACAGAAGGCCATGGGCACACGTCAAGTTATTAGGCGGGTTGGGCGACGAACTGAACTTCTATGCATTCAGGCACCATTTTATCAGCGCGATGCTCGCTGCCGGTGTTCCGGTGTTCACCGTGGCGAAGCTGGCCGGCCATAAGGGCGTTGAAATGATCCTGCAGCACTATGGACACCTTTGCCCTGATCAAGCGACTGAGGCGCTGGATATTGTGGCAGGCACAATCGCAAGCGGCTCAAAAATTAAGGGTGAGGTAGCGTAGCAATTATGGGCAGAGGCGAAATGATAGAGATGGCGCGTGGTTTTCTCAGCTCTTACTTAGCCCCAGGTTTAGGTATAGCTGGTGGTCACACTTATGCCATGTTGGAATTTGCGTTTTCCACCGGCGTGCTCTTAAGAGACGAAGAGGGTGGTGAGTGGCCATTGTCGGGGGATGACATGGATCAGACGAGCCAAAATTTCTTTGATGCAATGGTATGCATGCGAGATGGTCTATTGGAATTTAATGGCACGGATTTTTCGCAATTGGTCGCCCTTGCAAAGGAAGATAGCGCTGCTTACGACGCGTGCTTGATGATCGCTAGCTCGAATTTAGAGCTGGGGTTAACACCAGAGCTGGCCAACATGCTGCGAAGCCACCTGAAAAAGCCTTCCCGTCCGAGTAAGGGCAGCCGTAATAAGACTCTGAGGGACGAAGCTATTCAATATAGTGTTTATATGGTTTGTGAAGTAGCAGGGATAAAGCCAACTCGTAACAGTAGCAGTAATAACAGCGGCTGCGACATTGTGCAGGAGGCCATGTCTACCTTGCCTGAATGCACAGAGTTTGGATTGCCGAGCTACGAGGGCGTTAGAAAAATCTGGGATAATAGGAAGTTCCCTGTCAAGGACCAGGCCAAACAGAACCGTAGGAAAAACTGAGCGCCCAACTTTTCCCACCTAAACAGTATCATCTGCCATAGTATTTGAAACACCAACAAGCAACGTAGGTGTTTAAAGTGTCTATAGCAAAGCAAAAAAGCAATCGGCAAATCAAGCTGGATCAGGCTTTTTTGCGCCCTTCCGATGCAATGAATTACCTCGGTATCGGTCGTACAAAACTTCACTTCCTTTCTGAACAAGACCCCGATTTTCCACGGAAGATCCGGTTGAGCCCCAGATGTGTGGGATGGACCAAAAAAAGTCTTGATGCCTACCTCGAGACTAAGTCGCAGCAGGGGGTATGAGGTGAGTACCCATCGACCGAATCCGCAAATCGATATTGTTGCAAAATCCCTAAAGATAATACTCCGCGAACTGGACGTCGATCTGTATCAGCGTGTCGTTTGCAAGTCTGATCTGTCTGAAAGGAAAATCCTGACATCAGAAGATAAATCGATGATGCGAGCAATAGCGCGCTGTGTCCACGGACTTGCGAGGTTACAGCAGCATGGATGATATGCCAATCGATCTCAATACCATCGTCGTGCGCCAGTTCGCAGCTCCTCAACCACCGAACCACTTTGAGTGGATGGATGATTTCGCTATGCCGATCAAAGAGGCCAGTGAGCTATCTGACCGTGAGTTTATTATTGATGGTTTCATTGTCGCAGGTCACCCGATTGTCGTGGCTGTAAAGCCCAATGGCGAGAAAACCACCATCCTGTTCTCTCAGTGCGAGCATAGTGAAGTGCGGGTATCAGATGATTTACATCAACGCAGACCTATCTGCAGCCGATGCCAAGGGCTTCATCGAAACTGCACATGGGAAGTGCATCATTTAATACCGTGGGAGTAAATAATGACTGCACAATTAACCGTACCACAACACAATTTATTCCTAGTCGCTAGCGACAAAGGCGGTGTCGGAAAGTCCCTATTATCTGTGGCAGTAGCAGACTGGTTGTCGCTCGCAGGTAACCCGCCCTCCGTTATACAGATAGACCGCCAGCGTCGCCTGGCAGAAGCCCTGGGCGGTGATGTGCTAACAATTGCGTCTGACCCAGCGGCTGCAAGGGCAAATCCTGAAATGGAAGTCCAGCGATTCAGCCCCCTGCTAGAAAGAATTGAGCAGGCACACCCAACCTCCCCAGTCCTAATCGATGTCGGTGCGGGCGAGGGTGACAGGTTCGCCGCCTGGGCCGCCCTGGTGGACCTTGAGGAGGATCTTTCGGAGTGGGGCATCCAGAGCCACATCATAGTGCCTTTCCTCGCCGAAGCCGAGTCGATTAGGCAGGCAGGGTTGACCATCGAACGATTACAAAAGGCGCTCCCCTGCGCATTATTATACCTCGTCGAGAATCGCCGAGATGGCAGGTTGTCTAAGCAACACACCCAATCTTCCGCTGCTGAAGCTGCTAAAGAATTCCTTGATCCGTGGCTTAAAAAATCAACCAGGCTAGTCCTACCTGCAATACCTGCCGGATCATGGCGCACCTTCGAATCCTCTAACTGCAGATTTATAGACGTCGTCGATATGACAACCGCTGAGACCATGGAATTGACTGGGCTTCCACGTGCGGAATCTAAAATCGCCCGGGGTGACGTAAGCCAGTGGCTAATCTCTATGCTTGACCAATTCGATAGAATATTCACCATCAAGGAGCCACAACTATGAGCAGGGAAGAGTTTCGTAAACAGGCCCAATCAGCGATTAATGATGGAGCAAAGGCCCGTGCTGGCATTGCACAGGCGCAAGCCAAGGAGTTTCTTGCAAAAAGCGCTGATTTTGATCCTCGCGCCCTGCAAAAACTTGGCAGCTCTGGTTTACGGCATTTCTTGTCCTCCATTGATCAGACATCTTTATTAGCTGAGTGCAGAATCAACAAGCCGTCCAAAGAAACGATCGGACCATCAAGGCAGATTGGGGAATCGTTTGGCTGGAAGAAACAGCGTCGATCCGAGCCTTTGTGGACTATCCGAGCAGTAATCTATGGCCTGTCAGCAGGTTTCATACTGCTGGCACTATGCGCCACCGTATTTAAAATTATCAATTTGGGGAGCTATTGAGATGTATACACGGAAACCGCTATTGACGTCAGTCACAATTGCCTTTTTGACAATGACACTCGTTCTTGGTGTGGCAACTATATACTGGTGGGACAGGGATTTTACAAGCCTGCAGGTTAACCTGTCAGATGTTTGGGAGTACGTTTGGACTCTTGGCTTCATAGCTCCTGGGAATGGCTGCGGGATCGACATTGGTTGCCGCCTACAAAACATGAAATCAATGTTGGGGTTTCCTGCTATGAAGTGGCACTTGATCGCGATTGCGCTCGCTAGCGTTAGCGGAGGAGCAATTGCTTTTTGGTATAAAATCAGGCAAATGCCCCTACGAGAAACTGCACAAACGATTCAGGGCACCCGAGTCCTTTATGACTCCGATGGCAGAGGATCAATCAGAGCAAAACTTAAGCGTGACGGGAAAGCTGACAAAACTAGTCTGTGGTTGATGCCGTATGTGCAACTGACGCGCGCGGCAGAGTCGTTTTATACGATCCTATTGGGCGATCATGGATCTGGCAAAACAGGAATTCTTAGAGGGTGGCTGGAACAAATCCTTCAACACGACTATCGTCTCTTAATTCATTGCGCCAAAGGCGACTTCACAGCCGAGTTACCTGAGGATAATTTCATACTCAGTGCCATCAATGACGGACGAAGTTGGTGTTGGGAGCCCGGTCGTGATATTAGAAACAGCCAGGATTCAGCAGAGTTCTCTGCAAAATTTATTCAATCTGCAGATACCGGAGATAACGTCTGGCCGAATTCGGCCAGGAGAGTGCTAACAGGCCTAATCGAATGCCTACGAAGACAGCATGGCGTCAATTGGACCTGGGAGCACTTAAACGGGCAGATATTTCAATCTGCTAAGGATATAAAGGAAACCTTGGAAAAGAACGGTTCTCCAGATTCGGTTTTGATCGTTGTGGAGAACGATGGGCAAATAAATCGGACAACTCAATCCATTCTCCTGACCTTGTGGATCTCGGCGCTAACAAATATCCTACCCTTTGTAGAGCTCTCTAGACGCACACCCAAATTACGGCGGTTCAGCATTTCAGAGTGGCTGTCAGTAGACTCTAACCTACCAGGCAAATTGGTCCTCCAAAACTCCTCGGAACACCCGAATCTGTCAACAGCTATTAATGGACTATTGGTTGAGGTCATTGCCGGAAAAATTCTTTCAGCAAAGATGCCTAAGCGTTCGTCGCCGTGGTTATACATGATTTTAGATGAGCTGCCTGTGCTAAAAAAACTGCACCGATTGCCAGAGTTACTCAATGTGGGCCGCGAAAAAGGCGTGCGATGCATTGCCGCAGCACAGGATTGGGAGCAAGTTATAAAGAATTATGGAGACGAAGATGCTAAGACACTTGAAGCTCGCTTCAGAATAAAAGTCGTTTGTCGGCTTGGTATAAGTGAAACTCGGGACCGTGTCGTAGAAAAGTATGCTGGTAGTCGTACGGTTGTTACATGGGATCCGGCCCAAAAAGATCACCCTCCGACGCGCCGAGAGTCGAAAATATCAGTCATTGAGGCTCATCAACTATCAGATGATTTAGGCGTTCGAAAAATCAATGGTCAGCTTCAGGTCCGAACAGCAATTTTTGGGCTGGGTGTGCCAGCTATAGTAAACATTCCTTTCACATCTTGGATTGAAAGAAGGCCGTCGCATGTTCCTGTTCAAAAAACACCTCGCAAGAAAAGGCACGCCAATCGACACAAAACTCTCTCTTAGTCCGCCAGCATCTATTGCGAAGGCCGTTTTTAACTGAAACTGCCATCTCATCCGATTTTTATTCAAAATCTAATTTTGAGATGTGGATCCATGAAAAAAACTACCCTTCAACTATTCAGTACAGGTAATTAAAAGTGGTTGCCACTTGGAATCCCGCAGCAAGCAGCAGTTACTATACAAATCAAACTCAGTATTACTTGGAGGGCAATCATATTCCTGCGGTCTGGTACTGTCCTTCGGGTCAACTCGACATTTATGACGGTAGTCAGGTTGATATTAGAGAATTTGAAAACCTATTCGCCGGTATAGATACTAAAGGAGAGTCTCTTTTGCCTGCTTCCGGTAGGCGTACTGACCGTATACCGGCTTTCGACTACACAATGTCAGCCTCTCGGTCAGTGTCGCTTCTGTGGGCCGGCGGAGGCCCTGAAACTAAATTAGCGATTGAGCACGCGCAGGCCAAAGCAGTCCGCGCAGCTCTGAGTGTCTTGGAGCGGGAGGCTAGTTACGGCCGGCGAGGTAAAGGCGGTCTTTTTTACGAAAAGGTCGCCCTGACAGCCGCGTGTTTTCAGCACGGAGACAGTCGCCCTGCACGGCACAGTGATGGGCGGGAGTTTGGTGACCCAAACCTTCACACCCACTGTGTGATACCAAACTTGGCAGTTCGAGCAGATGGCACTATCGGTGCGCTTCATTCGACTGTACTACGCGACTGGAAAATGGCGGCAGGAGCCACATATCACGCCGCTCTTGCCTTCGAGCTACAAAAACTGGGATACACGATAGATCGAATTGGCCACAACGGTACTTTTGAGATTGCCGGAATTGATGACGACATCATCGAATACTTCAGTGCGAGACACAATGAGATTGTCGACGAGTTATCTGAAGCAGGTACAACAGGTAAACAATCTCCAGAACTGGCTGCATCTGTAGCCAAATCAACCCGCTCTGCAAAGCTGCCGAGGCAGGATCTTGATAGCGACCAGATCTGGAAAGAAGCAGCACTCGCCAACGGATTCGACATTTCTGACCTCCATAGGCTGGCATTGGAGGCTACAAATAGTCGAGACCTAGCGGCGCTATCCACTGATATCCTTGCAGATTACCGATCGGACATAATCTGCGAGTTGATGGAAACACGCAGTGTAGTTGATCGGCGCGACCTGGTTCGAGCGGGAACAGCTGAACTGGTCGGCTCAGGGCAGACAACTGATCAGATTGCCATTCGAATTGAGCATCTCGTCAAAAGCGAGGATTTCATAGCTCTGGGCACCGACGTTATCGGTGCGCTTCGATACTCAACACCAGATCGCATCAAGATTGAAAAGAATGTGGTCCACATCGCATCCAACATGGCCCAGGAAAACTGGCACGAGATTGATCCGGGCGACATAAAGGAGCGCTCCCATCAGCACGGATTAAGTGTGGAACAATCAGCAGCAGCTCTCGCAGCTTGCAGCACCGCTCGAATCGCTTGTATTGAAGGCAGCCCAGGGTCTGGAAAAACTACTACACTGGCACCGATCGTTGAAGCGTATAAAAACGCTGGGTTGCGAGTAATTGGCGCCGCATCAGCCTGGCGCATTGCCAATGAATTGAAAGCCGACCTTCAGATAGAAACCCGCGCGCTAGCATCGTGGCTCGAGGTCGCTCGTCATAACCATCGATTCCTCGATCATCGCACTTTGTTGATCGTTGATGAAGCTGGACTCATGAGCTCGGAGGATACCCACAAGCTGCTCCAGGCTGTCGAGAAATCTGGAGCCAAAGTTGTACTTGTTGGTGATCGGGATCAGCTGCAGGCCATAGGGGGAGCTGGTGGGCTCCCATTGGTAGCCAGGGCAGTAGAAAACAGTAGTGTATCCACTATTGTTAGACAGCACGAGGCTTGGGCTCGCGACGCAGTGACAGCGCTAGGAAACGGAGACGCTGATGCCGCGCTCGGGGCTTTTGCCGAGCGCGGCCTCCTCATAGAAGCTGAAGGAGACGCTGAATCAATCACAGAGATTGGTTATCGCTGGGCACAACTCCGTCGGTCAAATCCCGCTAAATCTATGCTGCTCATAGCCAAAACGAATGCGGAAGTTCGAACCATTAATGAGCAAATCAGATCACGATTAAAAGCTGAAGGAGTCGTTTACGGCCCGGAATTACCACTGAGTACGATTACACCTTCGGGGCACACGGCCAAAATTAATTTGGCCGCCGGAGATGAGATACGGTTCCTGAAACGGGACGACGCGCTGGGTGTAATTAATGGCACGACAGCAACTGTCTTGCACGTTGCGGGTCGAACAGAGAATGCTGGCCTAGAGACTCAAGTAGTAGATATCAGCATCCACGGTCGCCGCATAAGTTTCCCACTGTCCACACTGGCTGACGATAAAAATCGATTGCCAATCAGCCATGCCTACGCATCGACTATTTACGGAGCGCAAGGCCTGACTGTCGATAACGCGATTGTGCTGCTTAGCCCTACCTATGACAAACATGATACATACGTAGCGGCCAGTCGCGCGCGTGACAGCACACAGCTTGTGGTTAATAAAAATATCGTCAACAAAAGCATCCGCCTCGGGCAGTCTGCTCCGTTTATCGATCGCGATAGAGAGCCGTCACAAGCGGAGCGAATACGATGGCTGGCAGCACGTCTGTCCCGATCAAACATAAAAGAGTCGACTGTAGATTTGCTGGAGTACGAGGCCTGCAAGCGAGCGGCGCTTCAACTGAGACCACTCGATAAACGCCAGGACCTGGAATTGGGAGCGTAACTGTGGCCGGGTGTACCATTGAGCAGCGGCATCAGAATAGTTTTTGGAAATCTGGATTTCTAACGATGTCATAAATAAGAGTTTGGATAGCTGGCATCAGATAATCCGCTGCAATGTTGCACCTGATAGGGGCATAGCCTGTATGGTAGCTATGACTGGACTTGACGGTCATAGATTGGCCGTTTGTTGAAGTCAGGTTTACTTCAAAATTCCAAGTGCCACCATGAGCAGCTAACATGATCTTTCTTTCGAAAGTCAACTCTGCCACGACCACACTACCTGCTATCGAATTGGTTGCATTGACTTCGAATTGATCTGCATTGCTAAGCTCAGTGATCAGGCCAGATCGGATATAGTCCCCAGCTGTGGCCAAGTCAGGGAAGGGAATGCCCTCGTTGAGACAGTCAAGTGTTTTTTCAATGCCTACACCATTTTCTATTTTACCAACTGAGACGCTTGTGGCCGGATTTTTTAGGAGCGCTTGTAGCGTTAAGGGGTTAGAAACGTATCGCTCGACGTGTATTGGTCGAGCTGTTTCGCAGCCAGCCAGCATTAAGCCGCTGATCAAACAATAGGTTATCCTGAAAAAATGCATTCCTTCTCTCCTCATTGCTTGGCAACGGTAAGCGTCCGGCCATCACATCTTGATCTGAGGTGCGCCGGATTGTAACAGTACGGTCATAGCAACCTGTAAGCTGTTTATGTGTGCCTGTAATCCCCCCATTTTCCGCAGCCGTTACTCGTAGAAACTTATGCTGCCATCAGTAGTCGTCGCGGCGGTACGCCGCCGATGCCTGTATGGGGTCTTTCGTTATTGTATTTCCACAGCCACTCAGTCGCCAGCTCCTGAGCGTGGCTGATCGAATGGAACTGGTGTAAATCCAGCCATTCATGGCGAGCCGTCCGATTAAAACGCTCAATGTACGCGTTCTGGGTCGGCTTACCCGGCTGGATATAAAGTAACGTGATCCGTTTGTCATTGGCCCAGTCGATCAATGTTTGCGCGATGTATTCCGGGCCGTTGTCCAGGCGAATGGCTGACGGCTTTCCTCGCCACTCAATAACCTGCTCCAACGAGCGGACCACTCGGGCACTGGGCAATGACAAATCAACATCGATACATAGGCCTTCACGATTGTAATCGTCAATCACATTAAAGGTGCGCATCTTGCGGCCATCGATCAACGTGTCGCTCATGAAGTCGATCGACCAGACCTGGTTGACGGTGGTTGGAACACTAAGTGCATCAGGCCTGTCGCGCTTGATGCGCCGTCTGGGTTTAATCCGCAAGTTCAACTCCAGCTCCCGATAGATGCGGTACACACGCTTATGATTCCAGGAAAATCCGCGCACGTTACGTAGGTGCAAATAACAAAGCCCAAATCCCCAACGTTTATGGGCCGTGGTGAGCCGCAGCAACCAGTCAGCTATCAGCGCGTTCTGCGAACTAAGCTTAGGCTGGTAGTAATAGCACGACTGGCTCACACTCATGCACAAACAGGCAAAGCTGACGCTCACGCCCCGGCGTTTGACGATTTCTGCAGCCACCTCACGGCGTTGAGATGGC
>CAJXPR010000050.1 GCA_913058135.1 uncultured Gammaproteobacteria bacterium | reverse complement strand
TCTACACAGAGTAGATCGTCGGCAGCGTCAGATGTGTATAAGAGACAGGCTCTATTCTCCCACTACATGGTTGTCTTCACAACCAGCAGATGGACCGTGGATCAGGCAGGTACAACCGCCACAGTGATCACGGCTTCGACTTCGTAACCCAGGTCGATGCTGATTTCGTACTCGCCGATTTCGCGGATCGCGCCGATTGGCAGACGAATTTCTGATTTCACCAGATCACTGCCAGCAGCAGCGTTGGCGGCATCAGCGATGTCCTTGGTACCGACAGAACCGAACAGCTTGCCTTCGTCGCCAGCGTTAACAGCGATTTCAACACGCAGTTCCTTGAGCTTGTTGGCACGGGCCTGCGCCGCGGCCACTTTCTCGTTGTGCGCAGCCATCAGCTCGGCACGACGGGCTTCAAAGTCAGTCAGGTTGGTTTTGGTGGCCGGGATGGCCTTGCCAGTGGGGAACAGGAAGTTACGTGCGTAACCTGCCTTCACCGAAGCCGTGTCACCAACGCCGCCGAGACGACCTACTTTTTCCAGTAATATTACGTTCATGATGTTTTCCTCAATTTTTAGCTCTGTTTCTGAATCCGGCCCCGGAAGTCGTACCAGCTATCCGCCAACGCGAACACGGCCAACAACTGAGCCAGCGGCGGATTCAGCATGAGCATATAGAATGCGATCAGCCAAAGCCGCGACAAGTTCTTGATACCTACCAGCCCATGCACCAGCGCGACACCGGCAAAAAACAGGGGCATTATAAAATACAGCGTCCAACCCGACAGCACGGTGATGCCAAAACTGGCCAGCACAAACATCGCCATCAGTGCCACAGCAACCGAAGGCTGCAGGCGGAACTGGTGAAACTCCTGCTGGAACCCACCCGGGTTGAACAGCAGGGCCTGCCACCAGCGAGCCAGCAACAGCAGGCATATCGCCAGGAACATGTGCATGACACCAAACAGGCTGACCAGGACTCCCTGCATCAGCTCCGGCGCTACATCCGGCATCTCTGTTGTGCTGCTGGCCATGAACAGTTCAACCTGTTCGGTCAGCAGCATCAGAAACTCCGGTCGCAGCCGCAGTGTCAGTTCTGCACCTACCCCGACCAATATGGCCACCAGCATGGTGGGCTGCCAGGACAGTGTCCGGCGTAGCACAAGTGCCAGCACCAGCACGCCCAGCAGCAGAATGATCGGGGTAATATCCCCGGCCATCGCCCAGCCAAACAGCGGAAGTGCTGCCCAGGCTGCCACCAGCAAGGCCTCTCGCGGCCCGTGTCGTAAACCTACCAACCCCACTATGGCCGGGGTCAGCATGTTGGCAAGCGGGATCAAACCGCACAACAACGCTGCCGTGATCGCCTGTCGGCGGCCGTTCATTGCGTATTGCGCTAAACCCCGCATATCACTCTCGTTTCAGCAAGAGCCCCGCGTAAACCGGGGATCAAACGTTGTGGCTGTCCGTGTAAGGAATCAGGGCCAGGTGACGCGCGCGCTTGACCGCGGTTGACAGCTGACGCTGGTAACGTGCTTTGGTACCGGTAATACGGCTGGGAACAATCTTGCCTGTCTCAGAGATGTAGGCCTTCAGTGTTTCCAGGTCTTTGTAATCGATCTGCTTGGTGCCTTCAGCCGTAAATTTGCAGAACTTACGGCGACGGAAAAAACGTGACATAGTCAGTATCCTTTAAAAAATCGGTGATTATTTGTCGTCTTCGTCGCTGTCGTCGTCGGAGTCAGCGTCGTCGCCATCGTAATCTTCGTCATCGCTGTCGTCGTCGCTTTCCGCTTCTTCGCGGGCAGCCTGACGCTCAGCGGCTTCATCTTCCAGACGGCGCTTCTGCTCAGCGCGGGCACGACGCTCGCGGCTCTCGCGCTCACCCTTGAGGATCAGCGACTCTTCAGTCACCGCTTCGTCCATCTTGATGACGAGGTTACGCAGGATGGCATCGTTGTAACGGAACAGCGTCACGATTTCGTCCAGGATGTCCTGGTTGCACTCAACATTCATCAGAATGTAGTGCGCTTTGTGGATCTTGTTGATCGGGTAGGCAAGCTGACGACGGCCCCAGTCTTCTTCACGGTGGATCTTGCCGCCGCTCTCGGTAACCATCTGCTTGTAACGCTCAACCATCGCAGGGACCTGATCGCTTTGATCAGGGTGTACTACAAATACAATCTCGTAATGTCTCATAGAGACTCCTTCTGGCAATAAGTCTTCCGCAAGCACAGTCACTGTGACAATTGACGGTAAGACAAGGAGTGAACAATAAACCCGGGTTCCATCTGCTGTTCAGCCTTCACGTGGCTGCAGACGTGCCTTCCGGCAGGAATTCAGGGACCGCGAAGTTTAATGAACCTGCAGGGAAGATGCAAACTATTTCGTTATTTGACGCTGCCTTACGGCTTCGAACAGGCAAACGCCGGTGGCAACCGACACATTGAGGCTGCTGACTGCCCCGGCCATCGGAATGGAAATCAGGAAATCACAATGTTCCCGCGTCAGACGGCGCAGGCCCTTGCCCTCTGACCCCATGGCGATGGCGCGCGGGCCGGTGAGATCGGCTTCGTACAGGCTTTGTGTGGCCTCGCCGGCTGCGCCACTGATCCAGATGCCGCGCTGCTGCAGGGCCGCCATGGTGCGACTGAGGTTGGTGACGGCCACCAGATTGACCTTTTCGGCAGCACCGCTGGCGACCTTGCGCACGGTCAGGTTCATCGTGGCCGAGTTGTCCTTGGGCACAATCACCGCATCTACCCCGGCCGCATCGGCCGTGCGCAGGCAGGCGCCCAGATTATGCGGGTCGGTGACCTCATCCAGAATCAGCAATAAAGGTGGGTGTGGCAGCTTATCGAGCATGGCCGTGAGAAAGGCTTCATCCTTGACGGTGTCGCGCCACTGGCACAGGGCGGCGACGCCCTGGTGCACCGGCCCGGTTTTGCCCGGCCGCTTGTCAGCGCCGCTTTTGCCAGCCGCTTTTTTACCCGAGGAAGCACCGTCACCGGCAATACGTTTTTCCAGCTCGGCGCGTGGCACGACCTTAAACAGCAGCCCCAGCTCCTGCGCCAGCGCCCGGACTTCCTCAATGCGCTGGTCGCTGCGCTCCTGCTGCAGCAACAACTCGTGCACATCTTCCGGGTGGCGCCGCAGCAGCTCGCTGACCGCGTGAATGCCAACAATCCACTCGCGGGCGGACATTAATCAGACACTCCCAGCTTTTTCATAAAGCGTTTGAACATACTGGGCTGTTTGCCACCAGCATCTTTCTGCTCCGGCTTTTGTGCCAGCTTCTTGGCTGCTTTTTTATTTGCCTGGCGAGAGGGCTTGGCCGACGAGGTGTCACCCGGGCTTTGTGAATACTCTTTTGCCGGCTGACGGGCCCGGCGCTGAGCCGCAGTCTGCGCCGGTTTACGCGTACGCTTCTGGCCAGGCTTCTGCTCAGTCTTGGCGCCAGTTTTTGCCCCGGCCTTCGCACCAGCTTTAGGCGCAGCCTTTTTGGCGGTACCGGCTTTTGTACCAGAGCCGGCAGCGGCCTTTGCACCGGTTTTGGCACCGGCTTTGGCTACAGTACCTGCACCACGACCCTTGGCCTTGGGTGCATCACCGTCAATCGTATCTTTGCCCTTGCCACCGCGCGCGCGCTTGGGCTTGGCGTCATCCCGGTCAGCACTTCTGGCACTGGCGCCCTTTCCGGCACCCTTGCCTTTGCCGCCGCCCTTGCCGCCATCTTTACCGCCACGACCCTTACGCGCCTTGTCAGCGGCCACGTTACCGCTGGAGTCCAGCAGCTGCAGATCAATCTTGCGATCATCCAGGTCTACACGAGCGACCCGCACCCGCACCGAGTCACCCAGGTGGAAGGTGGTACCGCTGTGCTCGCCCACCAGCATCTGATGCACCGGATCAAACTTGTAATAGTCATTGGCCAGCGCGGTGATATGCACCAGGCCTTCCACATAAATATCGTTAAGCGTGACAAACAGGCCAAAGCCGGTCACCGAGCTGACGGTGCCTTCAAAGTCATCACCGACGCGGTCCTGCACATACTCACACTTCAGCCAGTCCTGCACGTCATAACTGGCGGCATCGGCGCGGCGCTCATAGGTCGAGCAGGTCTCGCCAAAATGCTGCATGTCTTTTAACTGGTAGGGGTAGATTTCCTTGCGCGTCAGTTTGGGCGCGCCATCTACCTGACGGATCTGCTGCTTTTTCTTGCCTTCGCGAATCAGGAAGCGCAGCGCGCGGTGCACCAGCAGGTCCGGGTAACGGCGAATCGGCGAGGTAAAGTGGGTATAGGCGTCAAACCCCAGACCAAAGTGGCCGATGTTCTCCGGCGCATACACCGCCTGCAGCATCGAGCGCACCAGCATGGTCTGGATCAGATGCGCATCCGGGCGATCACCAACGCTTTCCAGAATCCGCTGATAGTCTTTCGGTTCGGGCTTGTCCTTACGCGTCAGCACCAGGCCCATCTCACGCAGGAAGGCGCTGAGGTTGTCCAGCTTCTCCGGGTTGGGGCCTTCATGGATGCGGTACAGCACCGGCAGGTCGGAGTCTTCCAGGAAGCGCGCGGTGCAGACGTTGGCCGCCAGCATGCACTCCTCTACCAATCTGTGCGCATTGTTGCGGATCACCGGCACGATCTCCGCTATTTTGCGGGTCTCGCCAAACACAATACGGGTCTCGGTGCTGGAGAAGTCCAGCGCACCGGCCTCCTGCCGACACTTCGCCAGTCTCAGGTAAGTCTCGTAAAGCGTTTCCAGGTGCGGCAGCACATCGGCGTAACGCTCACGCAGGCGTTCGCGAGACCGGGTGCGGACATCGCTGTCCGGCGCTTCCAGCATGTCGGCCACTTCGGTGTAGGTCAGGCGGGCGTGCGAGAAAATCACGCCTTCATAAAAGCGGTAGTGATTGACCTTGCCCTCGGGGCTGAGCTCCATCTCGCAGACCATGGTCAGGCGATTGACCTTGGGCTTGAGTGAACACAGGCCGTTGGACAGCACCTCGGGCAGCATCGGCACCACGTGACCCGGGAAGTACACCGAGTTGCCACGCTTCTGCGCCTCATCGTCCAGCGGTGAATTGGGTTTTACATAATGCGACACGTCGGCAATGGCCACGTACAGGCGCGAGCCGCCATTGTCCATGGGCTCACAGAACACCGCGTCGTCGAAATCTTTGGCGTCTTCACCATCAATGGTGACAAAGGGCAGCTTGCGCAGATCAATGCGGTTGACCAGATCGGCCTCGGCCACTTCTTCAGTCAGGCCTTCCACAGCGCGATCAACATCCGTCGGCCACTCAAAGGGAATGCCATGGCCACGCAGGGCGACATCAATCTCCATGCCCGGCGCCATGTGGTCGCCCAGGATCTCGGTGATCGCGCCCACGGCTTTGCGGCGATTGTCCGCGTAGCTGCGGATTTCCGCCACCACAAACTGGCCGTCTTTGGCTTTGCCGATGTCTTTTTCCGGAATCAGGATTTCCTGGCTGATGCGCCGATTATCCGGGACCACCAGGCCAAAACCACTCTCGTGATAGAAACGCCCGACCACCTGCGTGGTGCGACGCTCCAGCACCTCAACAATCATGCCCTCACGGCGGCCACGGCGATCCACGCCAGAGACGCGCGCCAGCACGATGTCACCGTCAAAGACCTTGACCATCTCGCCGGGGCTGAGGAACAGGTCCCCGGAGCCATCCTGCGGGATAAAAAAGCCCATGCCTTCCTTGTTACCCTGGATGCGGCCCTTGATCAGCTCCATCTTGTCGGCCAGGCCATAAACGCCACGGCGGTTGCTGATCAGCTGACCATCACGGGCCATGGCGATCAGACGGCGGCGCAAGGCTTCCAGCTGATCCTCATCATCGGTCAGCTCCAGGTGCTCACACAGGTGTTCATAACTCACCGGCTCGCCGACTTTCTCCATGTATTCCATGATGAATTCGCGGCTGGGGATGGGTTTTTCGTAGTTTTCCGCTTCGCGGTTGGCGAAGGGATCTTTGATGGGAGCACTGCCTGTGGACTTGTCCTGAGATGCCCCGGTGGGCTTCCCGTCTTGATTCTGTCTTGACATATTTCTCTGATTTCTCTCTATTCGTCTGTTTCGTCGCTATTTTGCGGCCAGTATACACGCTGCAGCAGCTTATTTGTTGAAGATTTTGTGTACACCCCATTGACAGCTGAAGTGCAGATGGGCAAAATGCGCGCTCTGAAATGCTTCACCCCCGCAATGCCCAGGTGGTGGAATTGGTAGACACGCTAGCTTCAGGTGCTAGTGATCGAAAGGTCGTGGAGGTTCAAGTCCTCTCCTGGGCACCACATAAAGCTTCTTCCAGATCCGGCAACATCTCGCGATTTACTCTTAATTCAAACTTCAAGTCTGTGAATGCCCCTCTGAATTCTATCCCAACTGCACTGACTCATATTGCGCGACAAGCACTGTATATACATACAGTATTAATTGAACTCCCTTGCACTTTATTATACCCTCAGCATGCGCGATCCGGGGCAAATACTCCCTGATTAAAATCCCCATGCTCAACCCTACGGGTAACCGATTGCAAAATCCCCCCATTCATAAAGCTAACTATGCTATGAACTCTATAGACGAAGTTTCTGATTTTAAGATGCCAAGGGGAGGCCAGGCTGCTCAAAAGTCTGACTACGCTACTGCTACGAAGAGAAAATATAAATGATTCATTTAGAGGCCATTTCCGACCTATCATCAGCCAACTACGATGAATTTTATAAAAGGGCGACTGGCCGATACTATACCAACGCCGCAATTGCTTTTGCCATGTATGAAACTATATTCGAGTCTGGGCATGATTGCCTACAGGAAACCATAAAGATCGCAGATCCCTTCGCTGGTGATGGACGTTTGATCGCATGGTTCATTGAGAAATGGCTAGAACAGAAGAGCTCGCGACCAAAGTGGGAGGTGTACTTATTTGATATAGATAATGATGCACTGAAAGTAGCCAAAGATAGGCTGGAAGCAATTCGCTCGATGGGAGTCCATCTGAGCTATACAATCAAATTGGGGGATTCATTTCGTCTAGCCTGCCCATATGAGCAACAATTTGATTTTGTAATTACAAACCCACCCTGGGAACTCCTTAAGCCTGACAGACGAGAGCTTGGAATGCTAAGCGGAGAGACGAGGAAGAATTATGTTGAGTCGATGAAAGAATATGATTCTTATTTGGCTTCTTGTTTCCCGTTATCTCAACCGAAAAAAAAGTTTGCTGGCTGGGGCACTAATCTATCAAGGGTCGGTGCTGAATTAAGCCTCAAATTATGCAAGACGAATGGTATTTGTGCAATTGTGCTACCAGCATCATTTTTTGCGGATGAACAGTCCGCTAGCATAAGATCTGAGTTTCTCCGAAAAGGAACGTTGTTGGCGGTTTCGTATTTTCCTGCCGAAGCTAAACTCTTTGGTAAGGCGGATGTTTCCTCATCTTCAATGATATATCTAAACACGTTCGGCTCCCGCGGTGGCACAACGATAAATTTGTTTGACAAGCGGTTACATCTGAAATCTTCGGATAAAATAGATCTTTCACAGGATTTACACGGCAATGCAGTCGTCCCTATTACTCTAGGGGCGCAAGCTTTAGCTGTATTGAAAAAGATGCAGGTAGGGTTGTCTAGATGGGGTGAACTTGAGAGCGAGGGTGAAATTTGGGCCGGCCGGGAGATTGACGAGACGGGCTGCAAGGCTTGGCTAACCGACACAGGAGCGGGGCCGCGCTTCTTAAAAGGCAAAATGATAAATAGGTACACTCTAACAGATGAGAATTTTCAACTTGTCTCTAGATTGAACTGGACTCCACCACCTAGCAGCTGTCGTTATCGACTTGCATGGCGAGATGTCTCGAGGCCCAACCAAAAGAGGCGAATGGTCGCAACAATCGTCCCACCGGGCACAGTAGCAGGGAACTCTCTGGGAGTTAGCTACTTTAAAAGCAAGAACCGAAACTCACTCAAAGCGCTACTAGGGGTAATGAATTCACTCTGCTTTGAATTTCAGTTACGCTGCTATTTGGCAACAGGCCATGTATCTCTGTCATCACTCAGGAAGGTTTTCATTCCGAACGAAGAAACCTTAATCGAATACAGCTCCCTTATTCAAGCAGTCGACGGGGCGCTGGACCAGCAACGGACCGTGGAAGATAGAGCGAACATACAGCTAACTATTGAAGCCATTGTAGCGCGAGATGTTTATCAGGTATCAATTGAGGATTTGGCAGTGATTATGGATACCTTCGAAAAATTATCAGTCACCGAGAAAAATATGATAATAACAGAGTACGAAGGCGGTTTGCGCCAGACTACCAAGCAGAAGCCCCAAAAAAAAATCTTTAACCACCTGAGCTCAAAACTGAGCGAATTGGACATGCGTATCGTCCACGCCGTTCCTCCTGGTGGTAATTGGAAGAATATACCCGAAGATATTCCATCGAAACGCATCGCACGGATTAGGGAAAGCTACGCGCTAGGGGAGGGCAGTCGCTCAACTTACTACGGCCGCCTTTTGGCATCAAAGCCTTCATATACTATTAACACGTATTTTAGTCGGCCTGGCAATGGGTGTCATATCCACTACTCCCAAGATCGTGTTATTTCTCAACGGGAGGCAGCGCGACTACAATCGTTTCCGGACTCGTTTCAATTTGCTGGCCCTCAAACTATAGTAAACACACAAATAGGGAACGCCGTTCCTCCGCTACTGGCCTATCTGATAGCAACTGAACTCACTAAATCTCTAGGGAGGGCAGGTGTGTTCATCGATCTTTTTGCGGGCGCCGGAGGAATGGGCCTAGGTTTTAAATGGGCCGGTTGGAAGCCGCTTCTCGCGAATGATATCGAACCTCGGTTCCTCGAAACATATGCACTGAACATAGACCGCAATACTACCTGTGGCAGCATCACCGACGATGAATTATTCTCGAAGATTTGTGGTGAGGCTAAACGGCTAAAAGAAACCTATTCGGGTACGCCGTTCTGGATATTGGGCGGCCCCCCTTGTCAAGGTTTCTCAACCGCCGGAAAAAAACGCACCATGAAAGATGAGCGGAACAGCCTTTTCTTGCATTATAAGAAATTTCTGGAAGAAATTATTCCAGACGGCTTTATTTTCGAGAATGTCGCAGGCTTACTTAGCATGGAAAAAGGCAAAGTATTTGAACAAGTCAAAAAAGAGTTTCTAAGTGTTATGCCGAACTTGTCAGGCTGGGTACTCAACTCAGAAGACTATGCCATACCACAAAGGCGGAAAAGAGTCTTCCTAATCGGCGCAAAAGAAAAGCGATTTAGCATCGGCCGCCCTGCGCCGCTTACCGGCACTAACAGCCCGGATCTATTTTCGAGTTTAAAAAATTGGGTTAGCGTTGATGATGCCCTCTCCGATTTGCCCGAGTTAGAGCCCGGCGAGGATGGCTCTACTAAGGATTATAGATTTGAGGCTAAAACTGACTATCAGCGATTGATGCGAGGACTGATATCGGCACAAGAGTACTTCTCCTTTCTTACGAGTGATTCGGCGGGCAAACAGTGATATCTTTATCGTCACGATTATTGAATATTCATGCTAGATAACCGTTTATTTTTTAATTCATTCGTCAAGGTTAAACTCCTCTCTAACGTAACGAGCGTCATTCCACATCGAGCTTAGCGTCACGGAAACTGCAGTCATAGCGAGGATTAACTCGCCTTTGATATCCTCATATTCAGGGATAATCACTACCGGAAATTCTGAAGCATAATTTCGCAGTTTTTCTTCCCGGACTACGCCGTTGCGAGGAAATAAGGTTTGAATCATTTGCTGATCCATCCGTTTGTGTTTTCCCGATTGTTTCGACAACAACTCCATCGCCACCTCCAGTTTTTTTGAGACGGTTTCTTGGGCAACCAGGAATGTATGCCTATTCGCTTTCTCCTTATATGTCCGCAGAGCATCAAATCCGATCCTTATACGCCTAGCCTTCTGTTCTATCGAGTATTTCGTCGTTCTTCTCTGTTTGTTGAGGCGATCATAAATTGTAATAAAATCTATCGCTCTCAGGCCCTCAAACTCCACTTTCGAGTCTGCAAAACCAAGTTCGAGTAAGTAAACCAAAAAAGTAAGATACCCTTCGTCAAATAGGCGACAAAGTATGGCCATTGCGTTCCGCTGATTATCTCTAAGTATTTTCGAAAGCCTGAGTGCCGTTTCCTCATTGTTCACACTTCCCTTTCTGTTATCCCATAAAGGCTTGGCATACCAAGAAACAATTTTTTCTCCCTTTTGTTCGACCGAAATAAGATAGTCAACATCCCATTTAGTCATCCTATTATTTTTGGCTGAGTTGGCATTTCTACTTAGCAGCTTAAACTCAGGCCTGTGGCAGAACCCAAGAGATAGAGGACCAATATGGTCAGCTGTCGGTGGCGAGTTTCTCCCGTCGGCCGTCGGCTCCTCTCGCAGTTTCGATTTCACGAGCCCCATCAACCGGTCTGCTGCGATCCAGTCTCCCTCAGACCAGTATTCGAACACTCGCCTATCTGTCACGTAGCTTCTCATGTTACTAGGACATCGGCCCGTGTCCGCCCTGCCGCGACAGCATCTATTAAATGAATGAAAGCCATCGAATCTGTCAGGCGCATTTGACATAGCTCCAGGGCTCAAGATCGACGGCTCCTTCGGTACATATTCGTCATTCAACCACAACATTAGACGCTCTAAATCATCCCCAAAATCAGGGACACTCAAATCTTTCGTTGCTAAAAGATCTTGCAGATGTCTAAATAGAATCGGCCCATGGAGATCAAAGACGGTTTGCATTACGTCAGTTATAGAGTCGAGATCCGAAACTTCTATACTATCCCCAAAACACTTCTTAAATCGGCGAATTAAATTTGCCTGAGGGTAGACGTAAGCGATTTGCATCACTTTCCCACATCGCTTGCATGGTTTTTCCCCTGAAGGATGGATCGACTTGGCAGTTCGGCTTATCCATTGATCTTGAGAAACATCGATTCCGATACTCTGTGCTTTCAGTTTCCACCAATCCCTTCGTTTGTTGTGAGTATATTGGTACTGACCTCCTGACCGGTTTGACGGGGCCTCCCACTGAATTTTTCCATCACTCTTGACCGCATCCGGCATTCCGTCATAAATAGGGTGAGTCACGATCGCTTTCATATAGGCAACAAATTCAGGCGCCCAAGCTTGCCCTTTGCTACCATACACTGTTGGATCATCTATAGTTTCCGTGCTGCGTGTCATAATCCCTCAGTCAATTCAGATATAGAGCAATTCAAAGCAAGCGCGAGCTTTTCAATATTCGTAAGGGTCAAATTTTTTTCGCCTCGCTCAATCATCCCGATGTACGTACGATGAAGGCCAGCCTTTTCTGCAAGCTCTTCTTGCGACAGTCCTAGCGCTTTCCGTCGATTTCTGACGGACCCACCAAAAAGTTCTAGAATCATGCACCTTTCCTGTAAATGTCTTTAGCTAACCATGGTATGCAGAGTCAATCGACACACTATAGTTAGCATTTTTGCTTTCTGATAAGATAATCAGTTACTTATGCCCCTAGACTGCGGCTACGAACCCCTCTGTGGAGATAGATCCTGGAAGAGGTGCTTGAAGGCGCCAATCGGTTCATTTGTGTAGTTGCCCCTGCTAAACCGAACACCACCTATTAGCCAGGTCTTTCGGCGGACATTGTGGGCGTGCGTTGTTGAAGCGTGTTAGCATCAGCACCCGTTCGGGACACAAAATCAACATCAGAATGTTGGGCACCTTTCCTTGAAAAGCCTTTCCTCATACTCTTAGCAGGCCCACCTGACTGGCTTCGAGCTGGGATTGTTTGTGTGATTCTTTTCCCCTAGGATACGGCACCAGATTGTACAGTGAGTATTCTCCCAGCTCGCGCCCGCCGACGACTCTTCACTTTCGCCATCGTATCCCTTACTTATATTGACAACGATCATCCCCTATTCAAGAATCAAGCTATAATCTTCCCCGGCGATTGCAATGACATACTACTCAGACCGCGCCAACGAACTGTTCCTCTTCTACCAGTCAGCGGACCCGGCACTCTTGCACCAAAGCTGGTCAAACCTAATATCCGATCAACCCGGCCTGGCCTGTGACATCGGCGCCGGCTCCGGTCGCGATGCGGCCTGGCTAGCCAGCAAGGGCTGGGACGTGATTGCCGTTGAGCCAACAGATGAGCTCCGCAGGCTGGGCGAGCAAAACACGTCGAGTCAGGCTGCGCAACAAGGCTCGGTCACCTGGCTGGATGATCGCCTGCCTGAACTGAAACGCCTGCGCGCGTTGGACCAGCGCTTCCGACTGATACTGATCAGCGCCGTCTGGATGCACCTCATACCCAATGAGCATGAACGTGCCATGCGCATTATCAGTGAACTGCTGACGCCCGACGGTTTGCTGGTCATCTCGCTACGGCATGGGCCGGATGATGCCGGGCGCTTCCATCCATTCGAGACCGACAACATCATCGAGATTGCGCAAAACTGCGGACTGACCCTCAGCCGCGACAATCGCGGCCTTCCAGATGCTAGCCGAAGCCTGGTCACCTGGGACTATCTGGTGTTTAATGCGCTGACACCCCAGACCAAGTAGAAATAACAATGAGTGTGCTGGACTACGAAAAGCGATTTTCGCAACTGAACGCCAACAGAGCGAATGGCCGCGCCAGCCCTCACAAGGTCGCCTTGCTGATGGCAGTCATGGAACTGATCGAAAGCGAGGCCATTACCGAAAATTGCATTCACTTCGATGGGGCGCTGACCGAGGCCTTCTCTCGGCAATTCGGCGGACTGGCTTCGGAGGCAGACCGAGACAACCCTCACCTGCCCTTTTTCCACCTGCAAAGTGAAGGTTTCTGGAAGATCAAAACCCTGCCTGGCAAGGCTCATTCATGGGCAAAGCTGTCTACGGCAAGCTCCCCAGGGGTAATCCGAGAACACGTTGAGTGCGCCTATCTGGATGACGAGTTGTTCGAGTTGCTAAAGAACTATGCCGTGCGCGAGCTGTTGAAGGCGGCGCTCTACCAGAACCTGGCGATTACCGATGAGTACCGCAGAAAGACGCTGGAAGTGAACGGCTGGGACTGGCTTGAGTGCGAAGCTTGCGTAGCTGACTACTTTGACATGCTCAGCAAGGACCTTCTTAGTCAGCCATACAACAAAACAGCCCACCGCAACCTGCTGGCGGAAAAACTCAATAATCGAAGCAACGGCTCAATAGAGTTCAAACATCAAAACATCAGTGCCATTCTGGTGGAAATGGGCTTTCCCTACATCCCAGGCTACAAACCCAGGTTCAACTATCAGTCGCAGCTGCGTGAAGTGGTGTTGGCACATATTGCTGCCAATCAGGACAGTATCGACTCGCTGGCCTCTGAAACCAGTGACATCGAACAGCCCGCCTACGTGAGCAACTGGTCGGATGTCCTAGACACTGAGTTACCCGAACGAATACCGGCCATTGCCCGGCCTCCGCGCAAATATCTAGCAAGAATGCGCAATTATCCGCAGCTTGAGGCAGCAAACCGGCGGCTCGGCGCCTCTGGCGAAGAGTTTGTTATTGCCTATGAAAAACATATGCTGAACCAACTCGGCCGGGGCGACTTGGCGAAAGAAATCGAATGGAGCAGCAAGGATCGTGGTGATGGCCTCGGGTTCGATGTTCGTTCATTCAGGATAGACACAAAAACCGACCGCGTTGAGGAGCACTTCATTGAGGTCAAAACCACCAACAATGGCAAGTATCAACCGTTCTATGTCACCCCCAACGAATTGGATTTCTCTAAAGACGCGGCTGAGCATTACAGCTTGTATCGAGTTTACGAACTTGGCAAACGCGGCCGGCTATTCCGGCTGCCCGGCGCGATTGATCAACATGTCAGCCTGCAGGCCGAACTATATAAGGCTAGTTTTCACCAAGACTGACATACACGTCATCAGCTGCACCTGATTTTGACTCCTCGCTAAAGTGACCCGCCTTCGTCGTTTTCGCCGCGCAAGTACCGATTGAAAAACGCCATTTGCGTTCTGAGCAGGTGAGTCTGCAGAGGGGGTGGACGGATGCCGTGGCGTTGGCCTGGGTAGGTCATCATCTCGAACACCTGGCCGCGCTCTTGCAGCTCTGCGAACAACCGGGTGGAGTGATCAAACGTCACGTTGTCATCCGCCATGCCGTGAATTATCAGCAGAGGGGTCTGGTAACCATCAAGATGGGCAAAGACCGAGCCGGCGTCATACCCTTCGGCATTGTCCTGCGGGGTCGACATGAAGCGTTCGGTGTAGTGTGTGTCGTATAGCGCCCAGTCTGTAACCGGCGCCCCGGCAATGCCTGCGGCAAACCTGCCCGGCGCCTGCAGCGTGGTCATCAATGTCATGTAGCCGCCATAGGACCAGCCCCACAGACCCACCCTGTCGGCGTCCACAAAATCGCGCCCCTGCAGCCAGTCCAGCCCGGCCAGCTGGTCCTCAACTTCAAGAATACCCATGCGCAGATGCAGCGGTGCTTCAAAGGCATGGCCCCGGTTTGAACTGCCCCGGTTATCGACCTTAAAAAGCACGTAACCGGACTGGGCAAGAATCTGATCGCGCAGTGACTGCCATCCCTTGGTGACAGTCTGTACGCCTGGCCCGCCATACACCTGAACAATGGCCGGACAGGGCGTCGCTGCCGTGCAGTGGTCCGGCCGGTACATCTGCCAGTGCAGGTCGGTCTGCCCGTCTGCGGCCGTCAGCGTGCCATACTCGGGCCGGACATGACGTGCCAGATAAGGCGCGTAAGGATGAGCCTGGTCCAGCGGGTTTTCCTCCACCCAGGCAATGCGTTCACCTGCAATGGAATACAGCCCGGTGTTGGGTGGGGTTTCGATGTCAGAATAGGTGCCGATAAAGCCTGACCCGCCAGAACCGACCGATACGTTCCAGCGTCCTTCGCCAGACGTAATACGCTGCGGTTCGCCGCCATCCAGGTTCACTGAGTACAGGTGGCGCTCCAGTGGTGTGTCCTTCCAGCCGGTGAACCAGACCATACCCGCGTCCTCGTCGACGGCTTCCAGGCTATCGACCACCCAATCACCCGAGGTGATATCACGGGCTACGCCATCTGCGCCGACATAACGGATATGGCGAAAGCCGGATTGTTCGCTGAGATAGAGCAGACTGCCCCCGGCAAGTGTTCGCAGATCGTGCGCCAGATTGATCCAGGTATCTGCCTGCTCTGTGATACGTCGTGTTGTGTCTTCAGCCCCCGTGCGCGGATCAAGTGCAAGCAAGTCCCACTGCGTCTGCGCCCGATTCTGTCGCTGCACCCATAAGGTCTCGCCAGACTCGCTCCAATTGACGCGGCTGAGGTAGATGTCGGTATCGCTGCCCAGATCCATCTCGGCTTTCTCGCCCATGTCGCCAGAGGCCTCACCGATGTCGCCAGAGGCCTCACCGATGTCACCAGAGCCAAGGTCAATGACGTGCAGTGTCACCAGGGCATTTGGCGTGCCGGCCCGCGGATACCGCTGTTCTGACACCGAAACAGCGTCGGCAGAAATGCCGAAGCGCTCCACCACCATCACCGGGCTTTCATCAACTCGTGCAACCGCGATGCGACTGTCATCGGGCGACCACCAGTAACCGGTGTAGCGGCGCATCTCCTCCTGGGCAACAAACTCGGCCATGCCCCAGCTGATGTCACCGGCGCCTTCGGTCGTCAGGGCACGCTCTTCCCCGGTAGAGAGATCATGTATCCATAGATTCTGGTCGCGGATAAAGGAGACGAAGCCGCCGTTTGGACTGACCTTGGCGTCGGTTTCAAACGCCTCTGTTTCGGTCAGGCGGCGGGTTTGTGCGCTTTCCACATCGACGTAGAACACATCGCCGTCCAGAGGCACCAGCACCGCTGCACCTGTTTCGTCCCATTGATAGGTCACCACCCCGGAAGACGTGATGCGCGATCGCTCGCGGAACTGGATTTCAGCCTCCGTCAGCTCGCGCTCTTCTGGTACCAGCTGGTGCGCATCGACCAGCAAATAGGCCTCGCCGGTGGCAACATCCATTGCCCACAAATCCTGCACAGTGCGGTCATCGTCTTTTGCGCGCAGGAAGCTGATGCGACTGCCATCGGGTGAGAACTGCACATTGCGGGCCGTTGGACCGGTCAGATCTGGCGAGCCGTAGAGACGCTCGATGGTCAATTGTTCACCGGACTCATCGGTAATCGGTGTTGCTGCCCGCTCGCAGGCGACAAGAAGGAAGGGCAAGACAACAATTAACGCGCCACGCATGAAAACCTCGGTGTATCAGTGTGTTAGAGGAGGACAACAGTAGCTTTGAAATCGCCGGAAGTCCAGTTCAACACCACAGGTCTCATGTGGTTGGTCGCCGGTCGGTCTATTCACTATTGCCACACTATTGGCGTCTCATCGAATGTTGAAACTCAGGCTAGATATGAAGCAGCAGGACAAACAAGCTATATTGCAGAGCACGGGTTGAAAATATTGCAGATCATGGGTTGGGTGCGCAACAGCAGGAAATTTCACTTCGTTGATCCCTCATTAGCGGTTGCAGCTTTAGGCGCTGATCCTGAAAGTTTGCTCGCAGACCTCAACACCACAGGGCTGTTATTTGAGTCCATGGTGATCAGAGACTTGCGGGTATACAGTCAGCCTTTGGGGGGAGACGTTCGACACTACAGGGACAATACCGGGCTGGAAATTGACGCAGTGGTGACTAGTCCAGGTAACCGTTGGTGTGCATGCGAAGTGAAGTTGAGCTCGGCAGCACATATTGTGGATGCTGCCGCCACGCAGCTGCTGAAATTTGCTCAACGCGTCGACACCACGCGCTGCGGTGAACCAATGGCATTGCTGGTGATCACCGCTGGAGGTTATGGCTACAGACGCCCTGATGGTGTGACAGTGGTGCCGGTTGGGGCGCTGGGGCCGTGACTCCCCCGATGGCGACAGGCAGGCGGCGCTCAGGAAAATCGGTAACCCCGGACAGCCGAAGAATGAATGTCTTTCCGCGATTCCATCAGCTGCCTCCGTCATCCTTGCGAGGCCTGCCGCACAACTCACGCAGCTCATCCTTGGCCTGCTCAAGGAGAATACGCCCTCCTCCAGATCCAGCGCATCACTGTGATGGGTCACCTGCTGCGACCATTTTCCCTCATCTTTCGAACGGTCAGATCCTGACATGATGCTGCCTCCTTTACCCGGTCCAGCCCGGTTGTCCTTCAGCCATTTGTTGATGGCCACGATATTGAGCTCGATATATGTCTATGGTAGCGTGAATACGACATCCTGATGAGTAGTGAGGGATAAACTATGTTGCAGGTAAACCCGGAAACCGTTTGTCGACTGATTGAACTGGCGCAGAGCTACCATGTGAAGGAGCAAACGGCCTTCCCCGAGGACGGCGGCAATGCGGTGGATGACTGGTCGCAGCAGATGCTGGCGGATAACAAGGACAGCTCCGGTTACGACGAGTTCGCATCGATCATCAATGAAATCGACGAAGACCAGCAGCAGGAAGTAGTCGCCCTGCTCTGGATCGGCAGGGGAGACTACACCGTGGAAGAATGGGACAGCGTACTGCAACAGGCGAAGGAGCAATGGACGCCCGACACGGCACAGTATCTGATTGACCACCCGCTGCTCGCCGACTACTTACGCGACGGGCTGGAGCAGCACGGCTATACCTGCCAGGAGCTCAACACCCATCCGCCCATGTGATGGCATCCACCGCGCACTACCCAGGCCTTTTGCTGCGCGAGTCGTAACCGATACAGCCAGGAAGCTGCGATGATCCGCTGGGCGGATCACCGAGTGCTGCCATCAATTGGACGGCCGACCACCCTACAAATGGACGCTAGTAAAACCAGCAAATGGACGCTAATATAACCAGCAAATGGACGGCAAATTAGCGGACCAGACAAGTGACCAACGACTTATACCCCAGGGCTATCAGGAACCGGCTGCAAACGGCGCTAACTGACACGCCCGTGGTTTGCCTGCTGGGACCACGTCAGTCCGGCAAAACCACATTGGCACGTAGCCTGGCGCCCGATCGCGCGTATATTACCCTGGATGACAGTGCTGTCTGCCAACTGGCCAATGATGATCCCGAAGGCTTTGTACAGAGCATGCCAATGCAAGTGACACTGGATGAGGTCCAAAGAGCCCCCGGACTGCTGATTGCCATCAAGAGCGCGGTCGACCAGCGGCGTACACCCGGCCGCTTTCTGCTGACCGGGTCTGCCAACCTGCTGCTGCTGCCCAAGGTTCAGGACTCGCTGTCCGGGCGCATGGAAGTGCTGCACCTGCATCCCCTCTCCATGGCCGAGCTTCACCGCACACCACCGACGTTTTTGAGCACGCTGCTGGAAGGTCGCTTCAGTATACAAATCGCTGAATCCGGACCCGATATTCCTGGGTTGTCAGATCTGCTGTGCAAGGGGGGCTACCCGGAGCCTTTACGACGCACCCTGGTGCGGGCACGGCAGTGGCATCTTCAGTATGTGAGCGCCATCATTCAGCGGGATGTCCGAGACATTGCCAATATCCACGACGAGGACACGATGTCTCGACTGATTGAATTACTTGCCTACCGCACGGCATCGTTGCTCAACATCAACAACCTCGCCCAGGAACTTGGCGTACAGCGGGAAACCACAGAAAAGTACCTCAGCATATTGGAGCGACTGTTTCTGATCAGGCGCTTGCCTGCCTGGCACCGTAACCACGCCAAACGTCTGATCAAGTCGCCTAAAATACACATCGTCGACTCAGGTCTTGCCGCCACGCTCAGCAAATTGACACCCGCTGACTGGCTGACACAGAGCACTGAATTCGGGCATCTACTGGAAAGTTTCGTGCTGCAACAGATAACCTGTCAGGCCAGTGTTCTGGATGACGAATTGCGCCTGACGCACTATCGGGACAAAGACCAGGTTGAGGTGGATATCGTCATTGAGCAGGGTCGCGGGGTCTGGGGTGTAGAAGTCAAAAAGGCTGTGACCGTGGACACTAAAAAAGATGGCGCGGGACTGAAACGGCTGGCGGACCGCGCTGGCAAGGACTTCCGGGGTGGTGTACTGCTGTATGGTGGCAACCATGTGCTGCCGCTTGATGTTGAGAAGTGTTTCGCCTGTCCCATTGGCAGTCTGTGGTATTGAAAGAAAGCGGATCCGGCGAACTGCCACCGCTATTTTTATGACGCAGAACACAATATGATGTCTCCCAGCGGCATATAAACAGAAGAAAAATTCAAAGAGCTGTTCTCTCACTGATCCGGGGGCGGTTGCTGTCTTAAGTGTTTCCTGTTTGCCCTGTCCCGGAGCAACCCACCCCGGGAAAAAACAGGCCGGGCGTAAAGCAGTCCGGCAGGCAGCACTTAAACGCACGCCTTTCCAGGAACAGCTAATGACTGACACAAGCGAAAGCAAACAAGAACAACAAACGCCACCGCCCGTCTTCAACCCCTACTCAACCCCCCGCGCCAGGAATTACGCGCTCGGTGTGCTCACCGTTGTCTACAGCTTCAATTTTATTGACCGGCAATTATTATCGATCCTGCAGGAGTCCATCAAACTGGAACTGTCGCTGTCCGATAGTCAGCTGGGTTTGTTGACCGGATTTGCGTTTGCCATGTTTTATGTCACTGCCGGCATACCCATTGCGCGCTGGGCCGATCGTGGCAACCGGCGTAATATTGTTGCCCTGGCCATCGGTGTGTGGAGCTTTATGACCGCCATCAGTGGCTTTGTGCAGAACTATATTCAGCTGTTGCTGGCGCGTATCGGCGTCGGGATCGGCGAAGCGGGCGGCAGTCCACCCTCCCACTCGATAGTGTCTGACATTTACCCGCCTGAAAAACGTGCCACTGCGCTGTCAATTTACTCGACAGGCGTCAACATCGGCATCCTGTTTGGCTTCCTGTTTGGCGGCTGGCTTAATGAGTTTTTTGGCTGGCGCGTTGCCTTTGTGGTCGTGGGTCTACCCGGCATCCTGATTGCTGTGCTGATCCGCAAAACCTTAGCCGAGCCCATCCGTGGGCTGAATGAAAACAAACAGGTGCCTGAAGCACTGGTGCCCTTTAAGCAGGTACTGGCGCTGCTGTGGAGCAGAAAATCATTTCGCCATATGGCGCTGGCGGCAGGACTCAATGCATTTGCGGCCTACGGTACACTGAATTGGCTGGCCTCCTTTTTTATCCGCACGCACGGCATGACAACCGGTGAACTCGGTACCTGGCTGGCACTGTCAACCGGGCTGTTTGGTGCCATAGGCGTGTTTGCCGGCGGAATCCTGGCCGACAAACTGGCGCCGCGCGACAAACGGTGGTATGTGTGGCTGCCTGCCATCGCGGGCTTTATCAGTTTGCCTTTTATGCTGACGGTCTATTTGACGTCAAGCCAGTACACGGCATTGATTCTTGCCTTTGTCCCGGGCTTGCTGTTTAACGTTTACCTGGGTACCACCATCGCCACCTCGCACGCTTTGGTTGGGCAACGCATGCGCGCCACCGCGTCGGCAATTCTGTTCCTGATACTCAATATTATTGGTCTCGGTCTTGGCCCCTGGTCTGTCGGCATGCTGAGTGACTACCTGTTACCCACACTGGGTAATGAGTCGCTGCGTTATGCCATGGTGGCGCTCATACCGACGGTACTGTTCTGGTCGTCCTGCCATTTTTATCTGGCCTCCCAGAATTTGCGCGCAGACCTTGCAGCGGCTCCGGACTGAGTTTGCGCGGCTCATTGCCAGACCGATCAATAATTCGCACCGGACAACCGGATAGGATTAGTCAGACTCAGCTACCCTGAACGCCAACCCCGCATTGGCTTCCAGCCTCGCAATCAACGGCTGCGCCAGCGCGGACGCAGGCGTCCAGAACCCGCCCGGTTTATCTTCCTGGCTGACATCATCACGCAGGCATAGCGCCGCTTGCCCCAGCATGCGGGCAGTGGCCCCGTAACCCGGGTCGCGCTCGCCATACAGCGTGGTGCGGATGCGTCGGTTATCGCGGGTGTGACCGACAAACACGAGGTCGAAGAAGCCTTTTTGCTGCATCTCCGGGCTCGGCCCTTCGCCGGGCTTGGGCAGGAAGCGGCTCATCAGCCAGCGCGTTGGTGGCACCGCCATTCCCAGCATCATCAGCGGCTGGCCGAGTGCGGTGAGCTTGGCGCGGTTGCGGCCTTTACTTTCTCGGCCCGTCATCACCGCTTCGTCATACTGAAAGTCCGCACCCCAGGGCTGGCCCAGCAGCGCATTGGAACGATGCACCACGCGGGTGTTGATCGCTTCCATGACAAACGGGGCAATCCAGCTGTTCACATCCTCGTCCAGCGTGGCGGTGATCTTGTGCTGGCGGATCTGGGGTTTCTTGTCCGCCGGGCACAGTGAGTAAGGATCGGCCATTTCACGGCGCAGGGCCGGGTCGCCGGCCGCTTCCTTGGCGACATTCATCATGCTGGCCACGGTACCGCCGGAGAAACCACCCTTGAATTTTCGCACGCGCATTTTCACATGCTGGCAGTATGTGCCCAGGGTTTGCTGCGCCTGCTGCTGCAGGAACCACACGCCCAGGTCAGAAGGAATGGAATCAAAGCCGCAGCAGTGCACGATGCGGGCGCCACTGTCACGTGCCTGCGCCTCGTAGCGATCAATCATGCGGCGGATCCACTGGGTTTCCCCGGTCAGGTCACAATAGTCGGTGCCGGTTTCCACACATACCTTGATCAGTGGTTCACCATGCAGCGCGTAGGGACCGACGGTGGAGATGATGACACCTGCCTCCTCACACAGGGCGCGCAGCTGTGTTTCGTTGCCGGCATCGGCCAGCCGGTATTCCGGGGCATGCGGGCCGCCGAGCTCTTGCTGCAGGCGTTTAAGCTTTTCCTCGGAGCGCGCGGCCATCAGCCAATTGACCGAGCCGCCCTCGCCCTGCGCCTGAAGATTCAGCTCATGCAGATAACGGCACAGGATCTGTCCGACAAAACTGGTCGCACCAAACACAATCAGCGGCTTGTTCATATTGAACTCCATGCTCGCGGTGACAGGGCTCTGGATAGTCACAGGAAAACCTAATGGCGTCAAGGTGTTGGCCTGGCCGACAGGCTGCACCGCGCGTGTTCGGTGAAAATCTGTCGTCATTGTATTGAACTCAAACCACAAAGACGCGGTCACATAATTGAGAGCACGAAGCGGAGCAGGCAGCACCGCCTGCTGTATCTGGAAAAATGTCAACAAGGAGTGATTCATGACATTATCTGACCAAGACCCCCACCGTCCCGGCACGGTCAAAAATCCCGACCACATCGGGGACGACCCGAAACAGAAAATGGAGCGGGACGCCCGCGACGCAAAAGCAGATGCTGGCGCCAAAGCGAAAGAGAAAGCCGAAACCGGTAAACACCGGGTGGCCGACGAGGCGGACGCGCTGTCAGATGCGATAGATGCCGCGGCTTCAAACCTTGAAGACCAGGACCGTGAAGGCCTGGCTCGCCACGCGCGTGAGATGAGCAGCTACCTGTCTGACGCGGCACAGCAGCTTGAGCAGCGCAGTGCCAATGAACTGGCCAGCGATGCCAAGCGCCTGGCGCACAAAAACCCGGCCATGTTCATGCTGGGCAGTGTCGCGCTCGGCTTTGGCCTGTCGCGCTTCTTCAGGGCAAGTGCGCATCATCATCATGATAGCCCGCCGTCTGGCGCGACGGGACAATCGCGCGATCAGAATCCGGCCGGCACCTACGGCACCTCGACGCCGCCAACAACCGCCGGCTCGACAACGGGCGCGCCACCATCAACCGGCACGGCCGCACCCGTAAGCCCTAACATAGGCTCAGGGAGGGATACGCTATGAAAAAGGACAACGGAAACACACCCGTACCACCGGAAAGCCGCCAGCCCTCATCCGAAGGCATCAGCGAGCTGATTCGCGACCTGGCGACAGACCTGTCAACGCTGATGAGTAAAGAGCTTGCCCTGGCCAAGGCTGAGGTCAGGGAGTCAGTGCACGAAGCCAAAGCGGCAGTCGGTGCGATGGCCACTGGTGGCGCCATCTGCATGGCCGGCCTGGTGGTGCTGCTGATGAGCGCGGTCTACGGGCTCAGTAACGTGGTGGAGCCGTGGCTGGCCGCGTTGATCGTCGGCGCTTTAGCGCTTCTGGTCGGCTTCGTGATGGTCGGCTCGGCGAAGAAAAAGATCAGCGCAAAGGAAATGGTGCCAGATCGCACAATTGACTCTACAAAAAAGGATAAAGACACACTAAGGAGAGCGACACGATGAGCAATGGAACTGATACTGGTAGCGAGTATACAGGCCGCACCGACGGCAATGACGAAAACAAAAGCCCCGAACGGCTGGAGCGCGAAGTTGACCAGGCGCGCGCCCGCCTTGGCAGGACGGCAGGTGAGTTGTCCGACCGCCTGTCGCCGGGCGAATTGATCGATCAGGCGCTGGTGATGGCGCGTGAACACGGTGGCGACTTTGGTCGCAATCTGGGCACGCAGGTGAAAAACAACCCGGTGCCGCTGATACTGACCGGCATCGGTATCTCCTGGATGATGATGGCTTCCGACAGACGGCCTATGCCGCGGCCAACCCAGCCCTATGACGCGGGCGCCTCGCACGGCCACAAGGTCAAGGACGCGGTTGGCAATACCGTCGCGCATTCGCGCGAGAAGGCTGGCGAAATGGGCGATCGCATGCACGAGGCAAGTGACAGCATGAAAGACTCGGCGCAGCACGCCCGCGACTCCCTGTCGCAGTTTTATCGCGAGCAACCGCTCATCGCCGGCAGCCTGGGCATCGCGCTGGGCGCCGCCCTGGGCTCGCTGATACCGCCTACCAAAGCTGAAGATGATGCGTTTGGCGAGGCCCGTGACCGCAGCGTAGAGGCGGCAAAGTCTGAAGCATCCAAAAAGTATGACGAGGTCCGTGAATCGGTGCGTTCATAATTGACGCGCCATTCGCACCAAACACTGATTAACATGACGACATTTCAGGAGTACAGTGTATGAACAAGCATGAAACCGAAGGCAAAACCAAAGAAGTAAAAGGTAAAGCCAAAGAAGTCACTGGCAAAGTCACTGACGACAAAAGCACGGAGTACGAAGGCAAAGCCGAGAAAACCACTGGCAAGGCACAAAGCAAAGCCGGTGAACTAAAGGACAAAGCCAAACAAAAAAGTGACTGACCCTACCTGCCAACCCTCTCCCCTGCGCAACGTGCCCGGCTCCGGCCGGACACCGAGTGGGGGCTTGGGCATGGGCGCGCCAGGCGATCGACGCTACCGCAAGGTGGCGTTGGCCTGTGCGCTATGGTTCTGTGTGGCGGTTATTGTTGTGCACGTGGTGCGCGACGATCTGTCGTTGTGGCACAGGACGCTGAGCATCTACGCGGTTGGCCCGGCCGGCTGGGTGCTGACCCTGGGTTTCTACGCTATTGCCACCACGCAGTTTCTGATTGCATTGCGCCTGTATCAGTTGCGGCGGTCGGCGGGTGATTCGCTGACTGCGGCAGTGCTGGTGCTGGCGGCGATTGGCATCCTGCTGGTGGCGATATACCCCTACCCTATCCGGCTGCCGCACAACTCGGGCGCGGCGCTGCAACTGGGGCTGTTCCCTGCCTTTTTGCTGTTGCACTGGGTGTGGCGCCGCGATGATCCGCTACGCCGGTTCACCCTGGGGTGCGCGCTGCTGAGCGTGGCCTTCTTCCTCTTGCTGTTGTGGAACGGCGAAACAGATTACAACATCGGCACCACGGCCATGGCGCAGAAATGTCAGATTCTGGTCAACACGCTTTGGCTGCTGGTGTATTCATGGCGCTGGCCTGCATACAGCGTAACGGATCAAGCCGCGATCCCAGACAAAGTCACATTCTGAAGGTCAGTTCTGGCACTGGCGTGCTCCATCGTGATCGCAACGATGTTGCCTTCTGCGTCGTAATCAACAATGGTGTTGTCGTCCAGATCCTTTGTGTCCGCAGCTCCTGTCGACCTGAATTCAATATAAAGTGTGTCTGTGTCCGCAAAGTAACTCATTTTCATGGGCGAAATCTCCGGTCGAAAAAAGCGTTGTGCACTGTCTCTCTATCCGACAGCAGGACAACACGCAGAAATCTGTTCTCCATTTCTGGCACGCTACCCCAAAGTCTAATTCTTCCGTCGCTTTGCGTCACCTCCCGTACGGGCGACTTAATAACTCTTTGAATCCATTGGAGCCGTATACCTGCCCGATCTTCTCTGGCACGCAACTTGTCAAAGTATGCGGTCGTTTTCATATCAGCACCGTTCCTTGTTGCTGAATTGTTTGTCATTCGCTCCTAAGGGATATAGCAGAAAGAGCGCATGTCACCACACTAAATGAAACGCCTCCTGCCGCCTGAACACCCAGTGCCGCTCACCGTCAGCATCAAGATACGCTTCCTCTTCCTGCCGGCAGTTTGCCGGGTCACCGCCCCACTCGGGAATCGCGCGCGTAGCCTGCAGCTCGATGGAGTGCCAGGTTGACGGCAGCAGCACGGCATCACCGCGTATCGGCACGCCTTCCTGCCCGTCCCAGCGGCCGATCAGCGGACCGGCGCCGTGGCCGTGGTCACCAATGGGGTGGGTATAGACCGTGCCGGTGATGCCTTCGGCGCTGATGCGCGCCAACGTGGAGGCGAGAATATCGTTGCCAGTGCGGCCGGGTTCCATTTCTTCCAGCAGCAGTTCCTGCATGCGGTTGGAATCGGCCAGGCAGGCCTGCAGGCCGGCGGGCGCTTCAGTTTCGCCGGGTTTGAGGACATAACCCAGATGCTGGGTGTCGGTGTGCAGGTTCATGGCAACCACGCCGAAGTCGGTCCACAGCAGGTCACCGGGCTGGATGACGGTGTCGCCGCTGATGCGACCACTGCCCTGACGCGTGACATCGACGGAGGGTTGGAACCAGACTTGATAGCCCAGCCCCTGTACGCGTTGGCGCAGCCACCAGCGGACATCGTCGGTGGTGGTTTCGCCCGGTGTGATCACGGCATTGGAGAAGGCCTCGGAGATCACTGCGTGCACGGTCTCCATGATTTTGCGGTAACGCGGCATCATCTCGGGGATGCGCAGCGCGATATAGTTCATGGCCAGGCGCGGCTCACGCACCACACGCTCGAAGTAAGGGCCGAGCACTTCCTCCAGCACTTCTCGCTCGCCGGCATGCAGTCCGTCCGAGAACGCCCAGTTTGGATCAATGTTCAGCGCAATACTGTCCGGGTCGCGATCTTCGATCAGTTCGCGCAGCAGCTGCCATTGCTCATCCCCGACGAGTTCGCCGGTTTCCTGCGTGGGCGCGGGCCGGGTGGAACGATAGGCTTCGAACACCCCGCCCTGATCGCCGCCGCCCAGCGCCAGCCGCTCGACGGTGCCGTCCGGCTGCAGTGTGAAGACATAGATGGAACGGCGCCGGGCGGCGAAGGTGGTGGGCGCGGTGATGGACCAGAACACGGGATCTTCGGCATACTCGCGCATGGACAGAATCCACATGTCGACGTTGTACTCGCGCATCAAGGCCGGCAATACACTCTCTACCCGTGCGTCCAGCCAGGCCTGCTGTTCGGTGGCCTGATCACGCAGCGTGGGCAGCGGCTGCACGTGGGCCGGGGCGGATTCGGGCACCTGAAGCGGTGGCTGGGCCTGCACCGGCGTGACTGCCAGGGCGGTGACTACGAAGGTGAGCACAAGTGTGGCTAACGCGGTGACTGGTTTCATCGAAGGGTCCGTCGGAATAAGTGTACAGCAGAAAGTATCGCGAGATCAGGGAGTTGTCCAGCGCAGCGGATAGGGATGCAGCAGAAACCGATTGGGGCTGGCAACCACATGAGTTTGATAACCGTTGGTGTGCAGACGAAGTTACGCTAAGCTCGGCAGCACATGCAGTGTATGCCACCAACGCGCAGCTGCTGAAAAACACCCATTCACGGAGCCCCCAATGAATTATCAACGCCGAAGCCGCGCATTACTCGTGATGATCGTCGCAGTCCTGTCACTGGCCGCCTGCAGCCAGCAGGAACCCACACCACCGGCCGCTGCGGCGTCGCAGGAGACAGCGTTTGCGCGGCCTGCCGGCGCTGAGACGTTTACCGCGATTATCTCGGGAACGCGGGTCGGGCAAATGGACGTGCAACACGGCGACGTCACCAATGTGGGTTATGAATACCGTAACAATGGTCGCGGCCCATCCGTTGAAGAAGTCATTGAATTTAATGATCAGGGTTTGCCGCGTAGCTGGCATATTACGGGCGCAACAACCTTTGGCAATATCATCGCCGAGGACTTTGCGATTGATGGCGGCAGAGCGGTCTGGACAGATACCACCGGGGCCAGCGCAGAAGAATTAGCGGAGGCCAATTTATATGTCGCCCAGGAGTCCAGTCCCTATGCCTTGTGGGTATATGCACGTCTGCTATTGGCTGCTGAGGGAAATACTCTGGCGGTGCTGCCAGCCGGCGAGCTTAAACTGGACGCTATTGAGAGTCTGGATGTCACCGGCAGCGATGGCGCTTCCATTGCTGTCACCACCTACGCGCTGTCGGGCATTGACCTGAACCCGAGTTACTTCTGTCTCTTATACACATCTCCGAGCCCACGAG
>CAJXPR010000049.1 GCA_913058135.1 uncultured Gammaproteobacteria bacterium | reverse complement strand
TTCGACTGATGGTGGTGCGGGCGATGCCGCCGCCTACAGCGACCGGGCGGACCACCGTCGTGCTGGCACCGACCGACCCATTGCCGGCACTGGTACTGGTAGTGCCACTGTTGCCACTGCCACTGCTGCTGCCGACAATCTCGGGCCGGCGACGCGGTGTCGCCGGCACTTCCTGGCCGTTAGTGACAATCAGGGGCGGCGTTCGTTCGAGGGCAATGCTGCGATCATCCATGGGTGCCTGATATTCACCGGCACAGCCGGCCAGCAGCAACGAACAGGCGACGATCAGCGAAGCAGGATTCCGGTTTCCGGACTGGGCAGTGACGCAACGTAACAGATTCATGAAGACAGCACCTCAAACAACAGCGAGACGACACATCATAAACTGCGGCGCCATGTTATGCCATGTCAACCGCGCGCCAGCCGCGAAAAGCCGACGATCACTGCACCGCCAAGTGCTGCACACAGCAGTGCCGCCAGCACCGTGCCGGTATCGGCGGCTGGCACACTGGCATCGCGCCACGGCCACAATACAATCAGTGACGCGGCCAGCATGCCAATAATCAGGGCGTAACTCTGCTCACGATAATAACGGAAAGTCCATGACAGCAGATGCGCGAAGGACAGCAAGCCGACCACACAACCCAGGGCAAACACCATAATCACATCGAGCTCAAAACTGCGCAAGGCACTCAGCACATACTCATAAACCCCCAGCAGCAATAACAGGAAGGCGCCGGAGATGCCGGGCAGGATCATTGCACAAATGGCGATCATGCCGCTAAAAAAAATGTATAGCAGCGCCGTGCTGCCTGCCATCGGATTCAGTACCGCCGTCAACGCCGTCAGGGAAAATCCCACGGCAAACAGCAGCACCTTGAACAGTGTCCAGCGCCCGGCGTCGGCGCGCAACAGCCAGCACGAGGCCAGTACCAGACCCATGAAGAATGCCATCACCAGCACAAAATGGTTGTCCAGCAAAAACAGCACGGTATTGGCCATCAGCACCAGACTCAGCAGAATGCCCGACAACAGGGTCAACAGGAAGTTACCGTGTATCTGCTGCCAGAAGGCACGCGGGCCCTGTTGCCAGAGGGTTTTCAGCGCCAGCGGGTGACATTGTTTCAGGGCATTTATCAGCGCCTCGTAGATACCGCTGATCACCGCGATGGTGCCACCGGACACACCCGGCACCGAATCCGCCACACCCATCGCCATGCCTTTCAGAAACAGCACCGATCGATCGCGAAACACAGGGGACGAGAGAGACATCAGTACTGCACCTGGCCAACGTACAAAGGCACAAAATTGACCGCTTCCAGCACCCGACGGTGGAACTCCTCGCCCTCGCGCTCGATCAGCAACAACTCCTGGCCGCCACGCTCGGAACCCACCGGAATCACCAGGCGTCCGCCATCGGCCAATTGCGCCAGCAGATCCGACGGCACCTGTTGCGGCGCAGCGGCGGCAATGATGGCATCAAAGGGTCCGTGCTCGGCCCAGCCCAGGCTGCCATCATCATGTTTGGAGCGCACATTGCGCACATTCAGCAGCGCCAGATTGCGCCGCGCCTTGTCCAGCAAGGGCTGGATACGCTCTACGGTCCACACCCGCTCAGCCAGCTGGGCAATCACCGCTGTCTGATAACCACAGCCGGTGCCGATTTCCAGCACCCTGGGCAGCTTGCCCTGTTCCGGCGCCCGGTTGCCCAGCGCCGCTTCGGTCATGCGAGCGACCACAAAAGGCTGGGAGATGGTCTGGCTGTAGCCGATAGGCAGCGCCGTGTCCTCATAGGCCCTGTGTGACAGCGCCTCATCAAGAAAGATGTGTCGTGGCGTGGTACGCATCACATCGAGCACCGCCCAGTTCTTGATGCCTTTATCAAGCAGGGAGGCGATCATGCGCTCGCGGGTGCGTTGTGACGTCATGCCTATGCCGGCCAGATTTGGAGTGTTCAACCGCTGGTTCCCGTACGTGTTATCAGTTCGTGTAAAACCGCCGTGGCATATGCGCCCGTCGGCAGCGTGAATTCAATGTCCAGCGTACCGGGTTCGGGCCGCCGACAGTCTAAAGCCTTCACCGGCAAACGCAAACTGCGGCGTTCCTGTTTCAGCCCGAAGCGTGGCAAAGCCTGACTGAATACCGCCAGCTCCGCGGCCACCGTATGCTCCAGCGCCGCTGCTGCACCCGTGCTGATCAGCTCGCCCTGCCCCCACATCGGCCCGGTGGGATGTATATCCTGGGTCAGCAGACGCTGCGCCAGTGTCATGTCATCTGCAGACGATACAAACACGCTGCCGCTACCATCAAGGTTCATCACATCGCCGGCCAGGTAACTGTCCCAGTTTCCCTGCTCAACACGCCGGGCCAGCACCCCGTTAAACAGCGCCGAGCGCGCCGCCGACAGCCACATGCCGCGTTCCAGGCGTCCGCGCGGTTTGCGCTCGCCATTAAACCAGGCCGCAGCCTGGCTCAGGTTGTTTTGACCAAAGCGCTGTTCGCCAAAATAATTTGGCACGCCCGCCTGAGTGATTGCCTGCAGGCGTCGTTGTAGATCCTGCCAGGCTGTTTCTGTCGACACACCCTCTACCGGTGTCACATCGCGCAGCCGGATACGGAACTGATTGGCGCGGTGACTGCCACGTCGCAGTTTTTTGTGATTGCGACACTGTTGCACAATACAAAGCTCATCTGCTGCCAGCTCTGTCAGGCCGCTGACGTCCTTGCCCGGACTGTGCAGACTGAACCACTGTGTACACACGCCCTGCTTGTCCTTGAGGCCGGACCAGCTGATGTCCGCCTGGCGCAAACCGGTGGCATGCGCCAGGCGCTCAGCGACATCCGGCGTGGACAGGCCGGTTTTGCGTATCTGCACCCAAAGGTGTTCGCCCTCACCGCTGCACTCAAAACCCAGCACTTCGTCAACGACAAAGTCATCCGGCGTCTGCTTGAAAGTGCCCGTTAACAGCGGTGCACCCAGGCTGTGCGGCAGCGACAATGTTTCCATCTAGCGGTACAGCATGACAACAGCGTGCGTTTCAATACCTTCCCGGCGCCCGACAAAGCCCATGCCCTCGGTAGTCGAGGCCTTGACGTTGACCCGCCCAACGTCGACACCCAGCAGTTCAGCCAGACGCGCGCACATAAGCGGGATATGCGGCGCCATCTTGGGCGCCTGAGCCAGAATGGTCATGTCGGCGTTGGCCAGCGTCCAGCCGCTGTCCGCCACCATCGCCACCACCTGTTGCAGCAGCAGGCCGCTGTCGACATTTTTGTAGGCGTCATCGTTGTCCGGAAAATGCTGGCCAATATCGCCGCGCCCCAGCGCCCCCAGAATGGCATCACACAGGGCATGGATCAGCGCATCACCATCGGAGTGCGCCAGCAATCCGCGCTCATAGGGTATGGTCACACCACCCAGCACCAGCGCACGCTGATCATCGGGTTCGGCGAATCGGTGGGCGTCGTAGCCATGCCCGGTTCTGATATCTTTCATTCCAGTATGCCCGTATAAGCAAAAGGTTCCTGCCCGGATGTCCTGGCGGCTTCGCGGGCCTGCGCCTGCAGTATCAGCTCGGCCAGCTGCAGGTCCTCAGCGTAGGTGATCTTGATATTGTCCTTGTGGCAAGGCAGCAATTGCGGATGCGCGCCCGCCCATTCCATTGCAGAGGCCTCATCAGTGAGCGTGACACCTGCTGCTGATGCGTCGCGCAGGGCCTGCCGCAGGCGCTCAAACGGAAACAGCTGCGGTGTGCAGGCCGCCCACAGTGCGGTCCGGTCAACTGTGCCTGTAACATGGCCACGGCCATCTGCCCGTTTCAGCGTATCGGTGACCGGCAATGCCAAAAGACCACCATCACCGCCCGCCTGGGTCAACGCCAGCAGCCGCAGAATGTCGTCAATACGCACACACGGTCGCACCGCATCATGTACCAGCACCCAGTCATCAGGCGCGGCAATATCTGCCAGTGCGTCCAGACCGTTCAACACCGATTGCCAGCGATCGTCTCCGCCCAGACAGGTCAGTACCTTGTCACGGTTCGGGTCATATACATCATTGTGCCGCGCCCAGTGCGTATCCTCGGCACTGAGCACCAGCATGATGCGTTTGATGTCGGCCAGTGCACACAGACGCGCAAGCGTCAACGACAGCACGCTCTGCCCGTTGATACACAGATACTGTTTGGGAATGGCAACCTGCATGCGGCTGCCGATGCCGGCGGCGGGGACAACAGCCCAGATGGTCATAGGCCTATTCAATAATCATATAAAAGGTTTCGTCTTTGCGCGTCATACCCAGGTCGGTACGCGCACGCTCTTCCACCGCTTCGAGACCGTTTTTCAGGTCCAGCACTTCACTCTCCAGCATATTATTGCGCAGCCGCAAGGCTTCGTTTTCCTGCTGTTGCACCGCCAGCTGTTCCTCCAGCCGGTGCAGATCGGCAACGCCACCGTCACCGACCCACAGTCGCCACTGCAAAACCAGCAATATCAGAACCAGTGCTGCCATCAGTGCTTTCATAAAGCGGCTCTATGACCCACGTGGGTCCTGACGTCAATTAACGTGACGGAACTCCTCAATACCCCGATAAATCGCCTTGCTGCCCAGTTCCTGCTCGATACGCAGCAGGCGGTTGTACTTGGCCACCCGGTCTGAACGGCACAGGGACCCGGTCTTGATCTGGCCGGCACCGGTGGCCACGGCCAGATCGGCGATCGTGGTATCTTCGGTTTCCCCCGAGCGGTGCGAAATCACTGCCGTGTAGCCAGCATTGCGCGCCATGCGAATGGCCGCCAGAGTTTCACTCAGTGTACCGATCTGATTGAACTTGATCAAAATGGAATTGGCGATATTTTCGTCAATGCCCCGTGCCAGAATCTCGGTATTGGTGACAAAAAGGTCGTCGCCCACCAGCTGCACCTTGTTGCCAATCTTGCGGGTCAGCCGCGCCCAACCGTCCCAGTCACTCTCATCCATGCCATCTTCGATGGACAGAATATTGTAGTCAACCGACAGTTTGGCCAGGTAATCGGTGAACTGTGCTGCGTCATAAACAGCATTTTCACCTTTCAGGTTGTACTTGCCATCCTTGTAGAACTCCGACGATGCGCAGTCCAGCGCCAGGCGGATATCACTGCCCATTTTCAGGCCGGTGCTGTCCACTGCCTGCATGATGGCATCCAGGGCCGCCGCATTGGATGGCAGATTGGGCGCAAAACCGCCTTCGTCGCCGACCGCTGTGCTCAGGCCCTGCTTCTTCAGCACGGCCTTCAGGCTGTGGAAAATCTCGGCGCCATAGCGCAGGGCTTCGGCGAAGTTGGGCGCGCCGACCGGCTGCACCATGAACTCCTGAATATCGACATTGTTGTCGGCGTGTTCGCCACCATTGATGATGTTCATCATGGGCACCGGCAGGGTCATGCTGTCCTTTGTGCCATTAAGCCCGGCGATCCAGGCATACAGCGGCTGGCCGTTGGCCTGCGCCGCCGCCTTGGCGGCCGCCAGTGACACCGCCAGAATGGCATTGGCACCCAGCTTGGCCTTGTTGGGTGTGCCATCCAGGTCAATCATCATTTTGTCGAGTGTGGCCTGGTCCGCGGCGTCGTGGCCAAGCAGCAGATCACGAATATCCCTGTTGATATGGGAGACCGCTTTTAATACGCCCTTGCCCAGATAACGTGAGGCATCCTTGTCGCGCAGCTCCAGTGCTTCGCGGGAACCGGTGGAGGCGCCCGACGGAGCGCAGGCACTGCCCATGATGCCGTTATCCAGCATCACGTCTGCTTCAACAGTCGGGTTGCCACGTGAGTCCAGTACTTCGCGTGCTCTGATATCCTTGATAATTGCCATAATGTTTTCCTGTCCTGCCTGAGCTACTAATTAAAAACTGTCTGTAAGAACCTTTCATTAACAACTAACGGGCGGCCTGCCAGTGGCGCCCGCCACCTATTCGGTATCAATCACCGGAAACTGTTTCACCAGGTCGTCGATCTGTTTCATCTGGGCCAGAAATGGCTCAAGCTTGTCTAGCGGCAAGGCACAGGGGCCATCACACAGCGCCTTGTCCGGGTCCGGGTGCGCCTCCAGAAACAGTGCCGCCAGGCCCTGGCTCATGCCCGCCCGCGCCAGGGTGGTGACGTCGGCGCGCCGGCCATCCGCGCTGGCGGCCAGGCCACCGGGCTTCTGCAATGAATGGGTGACATCAAACATCACCGGATAACGGAATTTTTTCATCACCGAAAAGCCCAGCATGTCCACTACCAGATTGTTGTAACCAAAACTGGAGCCGCGCTCGCACAGCATCAGCCTGTTGTTTCCGGCCTCTTCAAATTTGCGCAGAATATGACGCATCTCTTCGGGTGCCAGAAACTGGGCTTTCTTGATATTGATAAACGCGCCGGTGCGCGCCATCGCCGAGACCAGATCTGTCTGCCGCGACAGAAATGCCGGCAACTGCAGAATATCAGCCACCTGGGCCACCGGCTCGGCCTGCGCCGGTTCATGGATATCGGTGAGCACCGGCACCTTGAAGCGATCCTTGATGGCCTGCAGAATCTTCAGGCCATTGATCAGTCCGGGCCCGCGATAGGAGCTTATGGACGAGCGATTGGCCTTGTCAAAGGACGCCTTGAACACATAGGGAATACCCAGCCGGCCACAGACTTCAACATAATGCGCCGCCACTTCCATGGCCAGGTCGGCTGACTCAAGTACATTCATACCGCCAATCAACACAAATGGCAGATCATTGCCGAAACGGATCTGCTCATTGAGCTGCAGATGAATGTTGCCGGTGCTGTTGCTGTCGGAACCCGTCATGGTGTATCAGTTACCCTTGTTGTCGCCGCTGGCTGCCTGATGGGCCAGTGCTGCGTTCACGAAACCGGTGAACAGTGGATGGCCATCACGCGGCGTGGAGGTGAATTCCGGATGGAACTGGCACGCCACAAACCACGGATGATCCGGCGCCTCGATGACTTCGACCAGCTCGCCGTCCATGGACCGGCCGGCGATGATCAGACCGGCCGCCTGCAACGCTTCAACATAATTGTTGTTCACTTCGTAACGATGACGATGGCGTTCAACAATCACATCCTTGCCATAACACGCATGTGTCAGCGAGCCTGGCTCCAGGCGACACTGCTGGCCGCCCAGGCGCATGGTGCCGCCCAGGTCAGAGTTTTCGTCGCGTGTTTCAACACCGCCTTCTGCCGTGACCCATTCGCTGATCAGTGCCACGACCGGGTCTTTGCAATCGGCCTTGAACTCGGTGCTGTGTGCATCCGGCAATCCGGCCTTGTTCCGGGCATACTCAATAACCGCCACCTGCATGCCCAGGCAGATGCCCAGGTACGGGATTTTGTTTTCGCGGGCATACTGCACCGTGGTGATCTTGCCCTCGACGCCGCGCAGACCAAATCCGCCAGGCACCAGAATGGCATGCACGCCTTCCAGCAATGAGGTGCCATGTACTTTGATGTCACTGGAGTCGATGTACTTGATATTGACCCGGGTGCGGGTCTGGATGCCGGCGTGGCTGATGGCTTCGATCAGCGATTTGTAGGCTTCCAGCAGCTCCATGTATTTGCCGACAATGGCAATATTGACTTCCCGGTCAGGATTGAGCTTGGCATCCACCACCCGGTCCCATTCGCTCAGGTCGGCCGGCGGACACTGCAGGCCGAACTTGCTGACAATGATTTCGTCCAGATGCGCTGCGCGCAGCATCGACGGCACCCGGTAGATGGTGTTGGTATCAGGTAGCGACACCACCGCCGGCAGATCCACGTTGGTAAACAGGGCAATCTTGCGGCGCGCCGATTCGGCAATCTCCTGTTCGGAGCGGCAGATCAGCACATCGGGCTGAATACCGATGGAGCGCAGCTCTTTGACCGAGTGCTGCGTCGGTTTGGTTTTGGTTTCGCCGGCAGTGGCGATATACGGCACCAGGGTCAGGTGCATGAACAACGCATGTGAGGAGCCCAGCTCCACACGCATCTGCCGCACCGCCTCCAGGAAGGGCTGGGATTCGATGTCACCCACGGTGCCGCCGATTTCTACCAGTGCCACATCGGCACCGGCGGCGCCATCGACTACCCGGCGTTTGATCTCGTCGGTAATATGCGGAATCACCTGAATGGTGGCGCCCAGATAATCACCACGACGCTCCCGGCGGATGACTTCCTCGTACACACGACCGGTGGTGAAATTATTGCGCGCACTCATGGTGGTGCGGATAAAGCGCTCATAGTGACCCAGATCCAGGTCGGTTTCTGCACCATCTTCCGTGACAAACACTTCGCCGTGCTGGAACGGGCTCATGGTACCGGGATCCACGTTGATATACGGGTCCAGTTTGAGCATGGTGACTTTGAGTCCGCGGGCTTCGAGAATCGCCGCGAGAGATGCTGAAGTGATGCCTTTGCCGAGTGAGGAAACTACCCCACCGGTAATGAAAATATATCGCGTCATTAACGCCCCATCCTATGTCACTGATGGGGCTACAGGTTACCAGAAGCGCCCAACATCGACAAACTAAATATGATCCTGCCGCGAAGGCATTTGCCAGCTTACCGCCCAGCCCGCACCTTCATCAACAGCCTGAAATCCGTCACACACACCGACCCCGACTATCCAGGCCAGCTTATTATCGATATACACCAACGGCGTCCGCTCACGCACCCAGGGTGGAATGGCCGACTCCTGCAAAATCTTTTTCAACGACCGCCTGGGGCGACCGGGCAGGGCGCACTGCTCGCCCCCCTGCCGATAGCGCACCACACACTCGCCAACCGGCAAACGCATGAGCTGCTCACGGGCACTGCCCGCCGGCGCCAGATACAGACGCAATGCGCCATTACCCGGCAACACCAGCGCGGCAAAACGCCCGTCACCCTGCGGCTGCCAGGCATAACCCGAAGCCGGCGTTGGCGGCACCGGTTCCAGCGCCTCCAGCACATGCAGCTGGCCGGCAAAGCGCCGCAATTGCCAGTGCTGCCAGTTAACCTCCGGCTGCGCGTCTTCGCTGGCGCTTAGCAGTTCGTCCTGTACACGTTGCACCAGACGCCAGCCCGGCGTCTGTCCGGTCTCGCGCAGCAGCCAGTGCCGCAGCACCAGTCTCTGTCGGGCGGCGGACAATGCCTGCAGTCCGGCGCAGCTCAGGCGATCGCTGACCACGGGCGACAGCAACGCCAGCAGCTCGTCGGCCAGCTCACGCAACACACTGTCGGCATCAGCCCCCAGCGCCGCCGTACGCGCCACACTCTGCCGCCAGCCCGACCAGTGCGAGGCCAGCAGAGGCATGATGCGATGACGCAGAAAGTTCCTGCTCAGACTGTCATCGCTGTTGCTGTCATCTTCCATCCAGCGCACTGCATGCACGGCAGCCCAGCTCTCCAGCTGCTCGCGCGGCAACGCCAGCAGCGGTCGCCACAGGATGCCTGCTCCCAACGGGCGGCTTTCCGGCATGCCGGCCAGACCACGCGGACCGGCCGCACGCAGCAACCGCAGCATCACGGTCTCCAGCTGATCATCCTGGTGATGAGCCAGCAGCAACGCCTCATCAGCGGCCAGTTCCTGCTCAAACACCGCGTAACGCGCCGTCCTGGCTCTTGCTTCCAGGCCCTGCCCCGGCGCTCGCGAGACATTCACCTGATGCGCCACAAAAGCAATATCCAGCTCGCGGCACACCGCCTGGCAATGCGTCTGCCAGTCCGCAGCATGGGCACTGATACTGTGGTTAACATGCACCACCCGCAGCGCGGCAAAGGGCAATGCCGCCAGCAACCGGCTGCAGGCATGCAGCAGCACCATGGAATCCAGGCCACCGCTGACTCCCAGTACCAGCCGCCGGCAGGTCGGAAACTGCTGCTGCAAACGCAATAAGGAACTCGCCAGGGCCTGTTCCAGGCCATGGCGATCAGTTGCCAGCAAGTTCAGTTGCGTGCGGGAAATATCGGGTTCAGTCGGGTGGCTGTCAGTCATGGTCATGTGCCCTCGGGCCCATGGCGACCATCAGCTACTGATGCCATAACTCATCAGGCGCTTGTAGCGACGTTCCACCAGGTCATCAATATCCATGTTCTGCAATCGCTCAACCTGATCGATCAGTGCCGTTTTCATGTTCCCGGCCATCTCTTTCACGTTGCGATGCGCCCCGCCCAGCGGCTCCGGGATGGTGGTATCCACAATACCCAGCTCTTCCAGGCGGGTCGATGTCACACCCATGGCCTCGGCCGCATCAGGTGCGTGCTCGGACGATTTCCACAAAATGGTGGCACAACCTTCCGGTGTGATGACGGTGTAGGTGGAATACTGCAACATGTTCAGGTGATCGGCGATACCAATGGCAATGGCGCCGCCGGAGTTGGCTTCGCCTGTCACCGTGGCAATCAGCGGTGTCTTCACGCGTGACATCATGGCCATGTTCTCGGCGATGGCTTCGTTGATGCCACGCTCTTCGGCATCGATGCCGGGATAGGCACCGGGTGTATCAATAAAGGACAGTACCGGCAGCTTGAAGCGCTCGGCCAGCAGAATCAGTCGACGCGCCTTGCGGTAACCTTCCGGGCGTGGCATGCCAAAATTGTGACGTACCTTTTCCTTGGTGCCGCGACCCTTCTGGTGGCCAATAACCATCACCGGCTTGCCGTCCAGCCGCGCAATACCACCGATCAGCGCCATATCATCGGCAAACAGCCTGTCGCCGTGCAGTTCGTCAAAGTCGTCAAAAATATGCTGAATATAATCAAGGGTATAAGGCCGAAGCGGATGCCGCGCCACCTGGGAGATCTGCCACGGGCTGAGGTTGCCGTAGATCTTTTCGGTCAGCTTGGTATTCTTTTCCTTAAGCTTTTGAATTTCATCACTAATATTGAGTTCATTGTCATCACTGACAAGACGCAGCTCGTTGATCTTGACTTCCAGATCAGCAATGGGTTGTTCAAAATCCAGATAATTCGGGTTCATAATCGCGTGTATTCCGGCCTGAGTCGGTCAATTAGGGCAGCAATGATAGCAAAGATAAGCCTCATCGGTAAGCAATGCTGACAGCGTTTGCGCCACACAGCAGATGCAGCTCCTGAATCAGGGTCTGATCCGGCAGCACCTGCCAGTGTTCGCCCAGCTGCAGATTACCGGCAATTTCCGGACGCCGGTAGCGTATGCGCACCGGACAGCTGGGTGGTGTTTCCGGCGGCATCAGTTCCGCGTTGGGCGGCATCGGGTACTCATCGGCGTGTTCCTGTGGGTGACCGTTGGCCAGCGTATCGGGCACCGCCGCCGGCGCCTGCCGATACGGTTGCAGCACGCCGGCCAGACGGCTGGTGAAATCCGGCGTCATTGCTTCGGCCTGCAGCTCCAGCTCAATGGCCTTGGCAAAACGCTGACGCGCCTGGGTCAGGTTCAGCACCTCGCGCGCCCTGCCGCGCATCGCACCCTTGAAGTCATCCATGGACACCTGACAATCCACCACCAGGATCGCGTCCTTCTGCAATAACTCGCGGAACTGCTCATATTCCTTGGCAAACAGGGAAATCTCCAGGCGACCACTGCGATCATCCAGCGTGATAAAGGCGATATTGTCGCCGCGCTTGCTGCGCATGGTGCGCGTGCTCACCAGCAGCCCTGCCACCCACTGACTTTCACGCTCGGGGCGCAGATTCGCCAGCCGGTCCCGGGTCAGCTGCTTAAGCTCGGGCAGGTACTCATCAATCGGGTGACCACTCAGATACAGGCCCAGCGTATCGCGCTCGGCCTGCAGGCGTCTCTGCTGGGTCCACGGTCGCACATTGGCCACGCCAGTGCTGATTTCCGGCTCGGGCACTGGCGCAATATCGCCAAACATGTCCAGTACACCGGCGGCCTGGTTGCGACTGCTCTGCTCGGCGGCCTGCACGGTATCGGGCAGCGCTGCCATCAATTGCGCGCGCGTGTGATCAGTATCGGCGTCCACCAGATGATCCAGCGCGCCAGCGCGGATCATCGCTTCCAGGGCGCGTTTGTTGACCGTACGCAGGTCCACACGCGTGCAAAAGTCCAACAGCGACTTGAACGGACCACCCTCGCTGCGCGCGGCAATAATGGCATTGATCGGGCCTTCACCCAGGCCCTTGATCGCGCCCAGTCCATACACAATCTCGCCCTGCGGATTGACGGTAAAGTTATAGGCACCCACGTTGACATCGGGCACCACCAGCGGCAATTTCATCTCGCGGCATTCTTCGATCAGGGTCACTACCTTATCGGTATTCTGCATGTCCGCTGACAGCACCGCTGCCATGAAGTAGGCCGGGTAATGTTTCTTCAGCCACGCCGTCTGATAGGACACCAGCGCGTAGGCGGCCGAGTGCGACTTGTTGAAACCGTAACCGGCGAACTTTTCCATCAGGTCAAAAATCGAACCCGCCAGCTCGGCACTGATGCCACGCTCAGCAGCGCCGGCCAGGAAGAAGCTGCGCTGCTTGTCCATTTCTTCCTGCTTCTTTTTGCCCATGGCCCGGCGCAGCATGTCGGCGTTGCCCAGGGTGAAGTTGGCCAGCACCTGGGCAATCTGCATCACCTGCTCCTGATACAGGATGACACCATAGGTATTCTTCAGCACCGGTTCCAGATCCGGGTGCGGGTAACTGCTGTCGGCACGACCGTGCTTGCGGTTGATAAAGTCATCCACCATGCCCGACTGCAACGGACCGGGGCGGAACAGCGCCACCAGTGCCACAATGTCTTCAAAGCAGCTGGGCAGCAGTTTACGGATCAGCTCCTTCATGCCGCGTGATTCCAGCTGGAACACGGCGGTGGTTTCAGCGCGCTGCAGCAACTCGTAAACCCGCATATCATCCAGCGGAATATTGCGTATATCCAGTTTGTCCTGCTCGTGCGCGGCTTCCTGCGCATTGATCATTTTGACAGCCCAGTCAATAATGGTCAGCGTGCGCAGGCCCAGAAAGTCGAACTTGACCAGCCCGGCGGTTTCCACATCGTTCTTGTCAAACTGGGTGACCAGGCTGTCGCCGTTCTCGTCACAGTAAAGCGGCGAGAAGTCAGTCAAACGGGTCGGCGCGATCACCACACCGCCGGCGTGTTTGCCAACGTTCCGGGTGATGCCTTCCAGCTTGAAGGCCATCTCCATGATTTCCTGCGCGTCTTCATCGCTGTCGATAAACTCCGGCAGCTGCGGCTCCATCTCCATGGCCTTGCTCAGCGTCATGCCCGGTTCAAATGGAATCAGCTTGGAAAGCTTGTCGGCCAGGCCGTAGGACTTGCCCTGCACCCGTGCCACGTCGCGCACAACCGCCTTGGCCGCCATGGTGCCGAAGGTGATGATCTGCGAGACGGCTTCCTTGCCATACAGTTCAGCCACGTGGGCAATCACCCGGTCACGACCCTCCATACAGAAGTCGACGTCAAAGTCGGGCATCGATACCCGCTCCGGATTGAGGAAGCGCTCGAACAGCAGGTCATAACGCAACGGATCCAGATCGGTAATGCCCAGCGCGTAGGCGACGATGGAACCGGCGCCGGAACCCCGACCAGGCCCGACCGGAATATCATTGTTCTTGGCCCACTGGATAAACTCCATGACGATCAGGAAGTAACCCGGGAAACCCATCTGGATGATCACGTTCAGTTCAAAATCAAGCCGCTGGTAATAGGGCTCACAGAAGCCAGCGAAATCGTCCTCTGGTGCCTGCGCGCCACGAATCTCGCGGAACAGCCTGGGCAGGTGCTGGTCCAAACCCTCGCGGCTGACCTGCCGGAAAAATTCATCCATGGTCAGTCCGTCGGGCACCGGATAATTTGGCAGGTAGGGCTTGCCCAGCTCCAGCTCCAGCGTGCAGCGCCGCGCAATCTGCACGGAATTTTCGATGGCCTCAGGCAAGTCGTCAAACAGCGCGATCATTTCTTCCGGGCTGCGCAAATACTGCTGGTCAGAATAGTGCCGGGGCCGGCGCGGATCATCCAGGGTGCGGCGCTCGTGAATGCAGACCCGCACCTCGTGCGCCTCAAAATCCTCACTGTGGATAAAGCGCACATCATTGGTGGCGACCACCGGGCAGCCGGTTTCCGCGGCCAGCTGCACTGCCGCCTGCAGGTAGGATTCCTCGCCCTGGCGCCCGCAGCGCTGCAGCTCAATGTAAAAACGATTGGGGAACAGACGCATGTATTGCTCGAGCACCGCGCGTGACGTGGCCCGATCACTCTCCATCAACGCCCGCCCCAGCTCCCCGGTCATGCCACCGGACAGCGCAATCAAGCCCTCAGCGTTGGCCTGCAGCCACTCACGGCGCAACTGCGGCTCGCCGTGGCCCTGCTTCTCCGTGTAGGACAGGGAAATCAGCCGTGTCAGGTTGCGATAGCCGGCCAGGTTCTGCACCAGCAGCACCAGCGGAAACGGTTTATCGGGCCGCTCGGGGTTTTCCAGCAGCACATCACAACCGCACACCGGCTTGACGCCCTGCGCCATGGCCGCGGTATAGAACTTGATCATGGCAAACAGATTGGCGTGATCGGTGACCGCCACCGCTGGCATGCCCATTTTGGCTGTAGCTTCGATCAGGGGTTTGACGCGGACCAGACCGTCAACCACCGAGTATTCGGTGTGAACGCGTAGATGCACAAAATTCGACGGGACCACCGGGGTCATACTTGCTCCAGATTTTTTTACTTACTTACTTATTTATTTATTTTGTCAAACACTGAGCCACCGGCGCGTAGCTGCGCCGGTGTTCGGGGCATGGGCCCAGCAACTGCAGCGCGGCCATGTGCGCCTTGGTCGGATAACCCTTGTGCTGGGCAAACCCGTAGCCGGGATACTGCTGGTCCAGCTGCACCATGACACGGTCGCGTGCCACCTTGGCCAGTATCGATGCGGCAGCGATGCAATCGAGCTGGCTGTCGCCCTGCACCAGCGCCTGCGACGCGTAAGACCAGGACGGACAATGGGTACCATCAACATAAACAAAGTCCGGCTGGGTTGCCAGCATTGTCACGGCTTTTTTCATGGCCTGCAGGGTGGCCTGGAAAATATTGATGCGGTCAATTTCCAGCGCCGCTATACCGACGATGGCGTAACTCACTGCCTGCGCCTGAATCAGCTCAAACAGCTGTTCGCGGCGGGCCTCGTTGAGCTTTTTGGAGTCGTTCAGGCCGGGCAACTCGTATTCTGCCGGCAGGATCACGGCTGCGGCATAGACCTCTCCCGCCAGCGGGCCACGACCGGCCTCATCGACACCGGCAATAAATCGCCCAAGCCGGCCTACGTAATCCGGATCAGTCTCCAGCTCCGCCGCCCGCCGCATCAGCCCGGCTCCTTATACGGTGGAGCCCCTCCACCCGGTGGAGCCCCTTTATCTGGTGGCGCCCCTTGATCCGGCGCCTCCAGCAACTGACTGACGGCGGCCGCCGCCTGCTGGTCCGCATCCAGACGGATGGACTGATGAATGCGCTCGAAGGCATCGTAAAGGCTGTCCTGCCGGGCCGGGTCATTCAGCCAGGCCAGCACCTCGGCACTGACCGCTGGCGCGGTCACCTGGTCCTGCAGCAGCTCGGGCACCAGCTCGCGACCGGCCAGCAGGTTGGGCAGGGAAATAAACGGTATCTTCACCAGTCGTCTGGCCAGCGCCCAGGTCAGCGCCGACAGGCGGTAACATACCACCATCGGCCGCTTCAGCAGCAGCGCCTCCAGCGTGGCCGTACCCGAGGCCAGCAACACCAGATCGCAGGCCTGCATCGCTTCATGTGAGCGCCCGTCGGTCACAGAAAATGCCTGCCTGACGGCAGGTTTGTCAGCCAGTGCCAGAGTCAACATGCCATCGATCTGTTCACGGCGGCGCTCATTGGCACAGGGAATGACAAACTGCAGATCGGGCTTTTGCGCCAGACACATCAGGGCCGCAGCAATAAACACCGGTGCCAGGCGCTGCACTTCATCCTTGCGGCTGCCCGGCATCAGGCACAGCACCGGCGCCGTCGCCGACAACTGCAGTGCCGTCCGTGCCTGCTGCCGGATCAGCGCCTGATCCTGCCCCGGCGCAATGCGGTCAGCCAGCGAATGGCCAACGCAATGCACAGCAATGCCGTGCTGGTGGTAGATATCGGATTCAAAGGGGAACAGCGCCAGCATCAGGTCGACGGCGCGCGCAATCTTCTTTATACGTCCCTTGCCCCAGGCCCACACGCTGGGACTGACATAATGCACGGTTCTGATGCCGGCATCATGAAGGGTCTGTTCCAGACGAAGGTTGAAGCCGGGCGAGTCGATGCCGATAAACACCGCGGCACGTTCGCGGACAAAAAGCTCGACCAGGTCGCGCTTGAGCCGAAGCAGTTCCGGCAGGCGGCCCAGCGGCTCAACAAATCCCATCACTGACAGCCGCTCCATGGGCGTGATGGATTCAAAGCCCTGGGCCAGCATCAGCGGGCCGCCAACGCCGGCAAAGCGGGCCTGCGGGTAACGCTGGCGAATGGCCTGCATAAGGCCGGCGCCCAGCATGTCACCCGACGTTTCTCCAGCCACCATGCCTATCAGCATCAGCGATGAATGCCCTTGGCCGAGCCCTTGATGGATTGCAGCATGACGTCCACGGCCGGCGTCATTGACGCCATGTCAGCCAACTGCGCCTGCGCTTCCTGAAGGCTCAAACCTTTCTTGTAAATGATTTTAAATGCACGCCGGATCTCTTTCACGGTCGCCGCATCAAAGCCTCGACGTTCCAGACCCACAGTGTTGACACTGCGCACCGCTGCCGGGCTGCCACTGACAATCACATAGGCCGGCACATCATGGGAAATGTGTGTCATGCCCCCTACCATGGCATGAGCGCCGATGCGCAGGAACTGGTTGACACCAGCGTAACCGCCCAGAATCACCCAGTCCTCGACAATGGCGTGGCCCGACAGACCAGCATTGTTGGCAAACACCGTGTTGCTGCCCACGATACAATCGTGCGCGACATGCACATAGGCCATCATCAGGTTGTTGTCACCGATGCGGGTAATACCGCCGCCCGAGGCCGTGCCCCGATGTAGAGTGCAGCCTTCGCGGATGATGTTGCCGTCACCGATTTCCAGCCAGGTGTCTTCACCGGCAAATTTTTTGTCAGCAGGGTCTTCACCGACCGAGGCAAACTGGTAAACCCTGTTGTTCTTACCCATCCGGGTGTTGGCCTTGATGATCACATGAGAACTGATCTCGGTACCTTCACCGATCTCGACGTTGGCCCCGATGATGCTCCACGGGCCCACTGTCACATTGTCTGCCAGCCTGGCGGAGGGATGGATGATTGCGCGTGTATCAATCACTGTTCTCGTTTCCTCTCCGCACACATGATGGTGGCCTCACCGACCAGTTCATCGCCCACCGAGGCACGGCAGGCAAACTTGTATATGCCACGCTTGCTGGTGATGATGGTGGCTTCCAGGGTTAAACAGTCACCTGGCACTACCGGGCGCTTGAGGCGAACGTCGTCGGCGCCGACAAAGTAATAAAGGTAACCGTCCTTGGGTTTTTTCTCCTGGCTCTTGAAGCCCAACACCCCGGCCGCCTGCGCCAGCGCTTCAATAATCAGCACACCCGGCATAATCGGATAGTCAGGGAAATGGCCATTAAAAAACGGCTCGTTGACACTGACATTCTTGTAGGCCACGATGGATTTTCCCATTTCCATGCTGACCACTCGATCGACCAGCAAAAACGGATAGCGCTGCGGCAGGTATTCCTTGATTTCTTCGACGTTCATCATCATTTTATTTTTCCTGGTTCTGCAGGTTCATCGGGCAGAACCTGTTCCAATTTTTTTACGCGTTTGGACAGCCCGGACAGTTTGCCCAGTGTTACTGCATTACGCTTCCAGACACTGCTTTCCTGCAGCAGTGTGCCGGACGAATACAGGCCCGGTTTTTCTATAGTCTGGCTTACCATCGACATGGCACTGACAGTCACCCTGTCACAGATGCTCAGGTGTCCGGTAATGCCGACACCGCCGCCGATGACACAATAGCGGCCAATGCGCGTACTGCCCGCCAGCGCGCTGCAGCCGCAAATGACGGTATGCGCACCCACGACACAGTTGTGGCCAATCTGCACCTGATTGTCGATCTTCACGCCGTCTTCAATTACCGTGTCATCGAGTGCCCCGCGGTCAATGCAGGTGCCAGCCCCGACTTCCACGTCGGCGCCGATACTGACCGCGCCCAGCTGGGCAATTTTCACGGAGCGCTCGCCGTCAAAGGCAAAGCCGAAACCATCGGCACCAATCACCGCGCTGGCGTGAACAATACAACGATCGCCAAGACTGACGCCGTGATACAGGGTGACATTAGCGTACAGTGTCACGTTGTCGCCAAGACGGCAATCACGTCCAATTACACAGCCAGGGCCAATGCGACTGCCCGCCCCGATCACCGCACCGGCTTCAATAACGGCCTGCGCGCCGACGCTGACATTATTGCCCAGCCTCGCGTCAGCACTGACCACGGCGCTGGCATGCACAGGCAGATCATTGTCCGCCGCGCTGTCTGCTGACAGGGCAAATAGCTGTGACGCCCGTGCGTAGGTGACGTAGGGCGATCGGGACAACAGACAGGGAACGGTAACCGAGGACGCCAGATCGGGGTGCAGAATCAGGGCACTGGCCTGGCAATCAGCCAGCTGCCGGGCATAGCGCGGATTGGCGAGGAAACTCAGTTGGCCCGGACCGGCCCGCTTTAAGGTAGCCAGGCCGTCGATCCGGGTCGACTCATCGCCTTGAACAGGCACATCCAGTTGCCGCGACAGTTCTTTCAAAGTAAAAGAAGGCTTCACCGCACGGGTCCTGTCCTACCGGCACGCCGGGTTTATTGTGCCAGTTCGTTAAGTTTGGCCGTCACCAGCGTGGTGATATTGTAGGCATTGTCAAAATACGCCACCGATTCCGCGTTCAGCACCACATCGTAGCCGCCTTCTTCCACGACTGCCTCGATGGCCTGCCCCAGGCTCTGGCGCATACGCTCAACAAATGCCTGTTGACGCTGCTGCCAGGCATTCTGCAGACGCTCGGCAATGACCTGCATCTGTGCCTGCTTTTCCTCGGCATCGGAATTCATCTCACGCATTTCTGCTTCACTGAGGATGGACTCGTCACGCTGGGCGCGTTCGATGATTTCCCGCAGTTCGGTATTCAGACGCTCCAGACGCTGCTCATCGGCACCAAACTCCTCGCGAGTGCTGGCTTCCAGCTGCTGCGCAGCCTCCGAGCCGAACAAAGCCTGCTCCAGATCGATAATGCCAATGGTCGGTCCCTGGGCGAATGCCACACTGCTGGTAAGCAGCATGGTGGCCAAAATCAGTAATTTGTTCATTGTCTTCACTCTGTATTCTCCGCGTTATAAAAAGCCGACTACCGCAATAGCCGCGCAGTATATCATTGTGGTTCCGTATTGTGGTCCTGTACAGACCACTACTTACTAAATAAATTGTGACCTCAGAACCCGGCCCCGATGGTGAAATCGAAGGTCTTGGTTCTGTCATTCTCGCCCTTCTTCAACGGCGCAGCCAGATAGAAGGTCAGCGGGCCAAACGGCGACAGATAGGTCACCCCGACACCGGCCGAATAGCGCAGTTCGCTGGCATCAAAGCTGCCACAGCCCAGACGCTCCTGAGATGCACTGCAATTGGTAGAGAACACGTTGCCAACGTCCACAAACAGGCTGGAACGTACGCCACCACGATCCTGCACAAAAGGCAGCGGAAACAGAATCTCTGCGGTCAGTGTGGTCAACACGTTACCGCCAAAGGAGTCGCGGTCACGGCGGTTCAGGTTGTAGTTCTCCACCGCCAGCTGTACCTGCTGGTTACCGTCCGCATCCAGCACTGGCTGGCCGTTATTGTCGAACACCGGCACCGTCGGGTAGGCCACTGAGCCGTCGTACGAGGCTGCGCCACCAGGCGTCAGCACGATATTGCCGTTCTCATCCTTGACCAGCCCTGCCCGCTGCGGCGAAATGGTGCGCGGATCGGTGCTGCGCGGGCCCAGGCTGTTCTCATCATAGCCGCGGACGACCCCGTTATAGGCCAGACCACCGGCAAAGAAGTTCTGGAAAAACGGCATGTCATCAGTGTTGCCGTAACCGTTACCGTAACCCAGGTTGGTGCGCAGATGGAACACCCAGTCATCGCCATAAATCGGCTTATAGTACTGACCGGTGTACGTGGCGCGGTAATATTCCAGGTCACTGCCTGGAATCGTGACCTCAAACGCCGCCTGGTGCTGGGTGCCGCGTGTGGCCAGCTGACCCCGGTTCAGCGTGCTGTACACGTAGTTGGTGGTAAAGGTGAAGTTATCAAACGTCGTGCCGTATTTGTCGATAAAACCGGGATCCGAAGGCAGGTTGCGATACTGCTCCGGCAGGCTGGAAATCGGCGCTGTAATGGCGTCCACGACCGGACCTTCCCAGGGGTTAATATTGGCCGGCCGGATCAGGTAGCGGTCATTCAGATTCAGTCGCGGTGTCGCTTCGATTTCCTGCACCGACAGGCCGCCCGAGGACAGTTCGGTATGGGTATAACCGACGTTGTAACCGATCTGCTGAATCTCACTGATCGGATAGCTGAAGTTCAGCGAGGCACCGTAAGATGTCGTCGAGAAGCTGGCGATGTTAAAGGGCGAATCCTGCTTCTGCACAAACAGGTTAAAGCCCCGGCTCACGCCATCGGGCGTGTAATACGGGTCAACATAGGCAAAACGCGCGCTGCTCTGGAAATAGCTGCGGTTCAGGCCCACGGCCACCGTACGACCGGTGCCCAGGAAGTTTTCTGCCTGCAGGTCGGTGGACACGAACCAGTCCCCGCCGCCGCCGGAACCGACGCTGAAGGAGATACTGCCAAAGCTTTGCTCCTCAACATCAAATTCCACATCAATCTGGTCCGAGGTGCCCGGCACTTCCACCGTGTCCACCTCTACCGTAGAGAAATAACCCAGCCGTTCCAGACGGATCTTTGACAGCTCAATCTGCTGGCTGGAAGCCGGGGCACTTTCCAGTTGGCGCATTTCCCGGCGCAGCACTTCATCTGCCGTCGATACGTTGCCGCGGAAGTTGATGCGATTAACATAGGTCCGCGCACCGGGCTCCACGTAAAAAATCACTTCCACGGTCTGCTCGTCGTCGTTGACCGTGGGTACACCCTCGACCGTGGCAAACGCATAACCCAGGTTGCCCAGGATTTGTGTCATGTACTCTTCACTGGCGGTAATCAGGGCCTGCGAATAGGTCTGGCCGGGGCCCACCAGCGTGTAGGCACGCAGCAGCGCTTCGGCGTTGACCAGATCACCCACCAGGTCGACGCGGCTGATCTGGTATTGCTGACCTTCGCTGACATTGATGGTGATATAAATCTCTTCGTTGTCCGGGGTAATGGTCACCGGCGTGGAATCGACGTTGAAACGGGCAAAACCGTTGTCCAGATAGTATGACGTGACCCGCTCGATATCACCGGACAGCTGCTCACGCGAATAACGATCACGCCGGCTGAACGGCAGGTACCAGGGCTTGGTGCCCAGATCCATCAGTTCGGTCAGCTCGTCATCACCATAGGTAGTATTGCCCACCAGGTTGACGTCCTGAATGCGGCTTTCCTCGCCTTCATTCACGGTCATGTCAATGGCGACGCGGTTACGGGGCTGCTCGGTGACTTCGATGTCGACCGTGGTGCCGTAGCGACCGCGGGAGGAATACACTTCCTGGATACCCTGGCGGATGGCTTCCAGCGTGGCGCGGGTGAAAATACCGCCCTCGACAATTTCTGCCGAGGCCATGTTTTCCAGAATATCCTCGGTTTGCAGAACGCGGTTGCCTTCGATAGTGATCTCGCTGACCGACGGCCGCTCCAGCACGGTGATCAGCAGCACATCGCCTTCGCGCGCCACTTCCACCTCTTCAAAGTAACCCGATTCGGTCACTGAACGGATGATGGGGCCGGTCATGCCCGGCTGCATGGTATCGCCAATGCTCACCGGCAATAGGCTGAACATGACGCCGGGAGAAATGCGCTGCAGGCCATCAATTCGGATATCGCTGATAACAAAACTTTGCTGCTGAGACAGCGGCTGCTGTGCCGAAGACTGTGCAGACGAGTCGGACTGGCCCTGAAGTGCCGGCAAAAGGGGCTGCGCCTGGGCAGCGGTACAAAGACCGATGGTCAGGAAAGCACTGAGACTGTATCTAATCATGAAATTCTTTGATGCCTGGATGTCTGGATGAATGATGTCGTTATTTTTGATACTACAGCAGCCTTGCCACGTCATTGTAGATCGCCAGCATCATGATACCGCCAATCATCAGCAGCCCCATTTGCAGCCCCATGGCCTGAATCCGCTCTGGCACAGGACGGCGTATGATAGCCTCTATGGTGTAATACAACAAATGCCCGCCATCAAGCACCGGTATGGGCAGCAGGTTCAATACCCCCAGGCTGATGCTCAGGATTGCCAGGAAGCCCAGATAGACCTCAAGACCATAACTGGCGGTCTCGCCGGCGACCTGGGCAATGGTGATGGGACCATTGATATTCTTCACCGAAATCAGGCCAACCACCATCTTCTTGATCGAATCCAGCACAAACACCGACTTGTCCCAGGTCTCCTGCACGGCAGGCCCGATCGCGGTCAGCGGATTGTAGGATATCTCCCGACGCATTTCCGGCGGCAGGCTGCCATACAGATCATAGTGCTCCACATACGCGCCAATGGTGCCAATTGCCACGCCATCAACGTCGTTGCCCTGCGGTGTCACCGTCAATGCCTGCTCGGCTGCTCCGCGTTGGACAACAACATCCAGCGGCAGTTCCGGGTGCGCCCGAACCATTTCCACCCACTGCGTCCAGCTGCTGATCTGTTGCCCGTCCGCGCTCAGCACCCGGTCGCCCGACTGAAAGCCGGCCTGCTCGGCACGACCGCCGGCCACCACGCCATCAATCACCGGCGGAATCTGGTATTGCACAATGCCCAGTGACGCCAAGGGGTTGGGTTCCGCGGTACGCGATTCCCAGTCCTGCACCGGTATCACATAGTCGCGGGCATCAACGGCATTGGCCGGGATCGCACTGACCACCAGTTCACCGGTCTCGCCCAGGCGACCGAGCAGCTGCATGGTGACCTGCTGCCAGATATTGGTATTAACGCCATCCACGGCAACAATCTCGTCGCCCGCGCGCAGGCCGGCGGTATAGGCCGGCGAATCATCCACCACATTGGCAAGCACCGGCGCCACGCCTTTCAGGCCATAGGCCACATTGATCAGCCAGAACACCACAATGGCGAGCAGGAAGTTGGCCAGGGGGCCGGCCGCGACAATGGCAAAGCGCTGCCACAGGGGTTTGTAGTTGAACGCCATATGTCGTTCGGATTCGGGGATATCACCACCGCCGGCCTGGGTATCGTCCTGGCCCAGCATCTTCACGTAGCCGCCCAGGGGTATGGGCGCAATGACGTATTCAGTGCCGTCCTTGCCATGCCAGGTTTTCACCGCCCGGCCAAAACCGATGGAGAAACGCAGGACCTTCACGCCGCAGCGACGCGCGACCCAGAAGTGACCGAATTCGTGGATGGTGACCAGAATGCCCAGCGTAACAATCAGGGCAAGAATATTGGTAAACAGTGTTTCAAACATAGTTACAACCCCGCTGCAATGTCACAGGCAACAGCCCGCGCCTCGGCATCCAGCTGTTGAATCATAGCGATAGAGACCGGCTGGCGACAAGTTATTTGCGCCAGGGTGCCAGAAATAATAGAGGGAATGTCGGTGAAACGGATCTGCCCGTCCAGGAACGCAGCCACCGCTATTTCATTGGCGGCGTTCAGGCAGGTCGGGGCAAATCCGCCCTGTTTCGCCGCTTCCATGCCCAGCGCCAGGCAGGGGAAACGCGCCAGATCCGGCGCCATAAACTGCAGATCCGGGCTTTTAACCAGACTCAGAAAGTCGGCGCCCGATTCAATACGCTGGGGCCAGGCCAGTGCGTGCGCGATCGGCACCCGCATGTCCGGACTGCCCAGTTGCGCCAGCACCGAGCCATCGCTGTACTCCACCATCGAATGCACAATGCTCTGCGGGTGGATGACCACTTCCACCGCGTCGGGCGGCAGGTCAAACAGGTAACAGGCCTCGATAAATTCCAGACCCTTGTTCATCATGGTGGCTGAATCTACGGAAATCTTGCGCCCCATGTCCCAGTTCGGGTGTTTGCAGGCCTGCGCCGGCGTCACTGCGTACAGTTGCTCGACCGGCGTATGCAGAAACGGCCCGCCTGATGCTGTCAGCAGCACCTTGCGCACGCCCTGCCCGGCCAGGTTGCCACGGGCGGATTGTGCCGGTGCCGGCAGACACTGGAAAATGGCATTGTGTTCGCTGTCGATGGGCAGAATCACCGCGCCGCTGGCCACTGCAGCCTGCATGAACAGCTCACCGGCCATCACCAGCGATTCCTTATTGGCCAGCAGCACTTTCTTGCCACTTTGTGCCGCTGCCAGCGCCGGCAGCAGCCCTGCCGCACCGACAATGGCGGCCATCACCACATCCACCGCGTCATCGGAAGCAACCTGACTCAGCGCCTCGGCCCCCCACAACACCTCGGTCGGCGACCCGGCTTTCTGCAACTGCAGCCGAAGTGACTCGGCCGCGTTTTCATCGGTCAGGACGGCGTAGACGGGGTTGAACTGCAGACACTGGCTCAGCAGCAGAGCCGTGTTGCTGTGGGCACTGAGGGCGTAAACACGGAACTGGTCATGGCGCGCGATCACATCGAGCGTGCTGGTGCCCACGGAGCCGGTGGCACCGAGCACGGTAATGGACTGCGTGGCAGGTGTCGACCCGGCGTGGCTCATAGAACCTCGAGCCTGGCGCTGAGCAGCACCATGGCCAGCACAAACACCGGCGTGGCCGCCACCAGGCTGTCGATGCGGTCCAATACACCGCCATGACCGGGCAGGCTGCGGCCACTGTCCTTGATGCCACGGTGGCGCTTGAGCATGCTTTCAAACAGATCCCCGACCACCGAGAAAACCGCCAGCAGCAGCGCTGCCAGCAACAGCACAACCCAGGTCAACGGTGACAGGGCCTGGAATTCGGTATGCACCCAGGTCAGCAGACACAGAGTCAACGCCGCACAACTGGCCAGCCCGCCCCAGAATCCGGCCCAGGATTTTTTCGGGCTCAACGCCGGCGCCAGTTTGGCCTTGCCCCAGGCCCGGCCGGTGAAGTAGGCACCAATATCAACCACGCTGACCAGTGCCACCAGCACCAGCACCAGCAGCCCGGAGGGCGCCAGCACTTTGAGATACAGGAATCCCACCCAGGTAGGAAGCAGACAGGCCAGTCCCATCACGCCGATACGCCAGCGCGCCTGCCAGTACTCCTGGCGTCGGGGGTAACGACGCAGAAAATAGAATATGCCAATCCAGAACATCATCGCCAGCACGCTGATGATCATCACACCGTTGACGTTCAGGGTCAGACTGGAGGTGAGAAACAGGCCCGTCTGCTCCGTCGCACCTGTACCGGGCACCAGCAGAAACCAGATGACCAGCGACAGGATGCCGGTAAAACAGCCGACAAATACCAGACGCTCGCGATCGCGCACCAGGCCCATCAGGCGACCCCACTCCAGCAGCGCCGGCAGCAGAATCAGGCTCAAAAACCCGGCAAACATGACCGGCGAGAGCCAGGCTGTGCCTAGATACAGCACCAGCAACATGACAAGAGCGGTCAAAACGCGCTGCTTAAGCAATCTCCGCCCCCTCGGCCGTGGTGATCTCGTCGCTGTCCGACTGTCCGCCATAACGGCGTTTGCGACCTTTGAAGTCCTCAATCGCGCGCTGCAGCGACTCACCATCAAATTCGGGCCAGTAAGTGTCACAAAAATAAAGTTCGGTGTAGGCAAACTGCCATAGCAGAAAGTTGCTGATACGCTGTTCGCCACCGGTGCGGATACACAGATCGGGCGGTGGCGCATCGGCCAGGCAGACATGTTGCTGCACCAGATCGGGCGTGATATCGGCGGCCTGCAATACACCCAGCTGCACCTTTTCGGCAATGCGCTGACAGGCCTGACTGATGTCCCACTGGCCACCGTAATCGGCGGCCACGGTGACCACCATGCCGGTGTTGTTACTGGTCAGTTTTTCCACATCATTCATGTGTTTCTGCAAGCGCGGGGAAAAGCTGCTGCGGTTGCCGATAAAGCGCAGGCGCACGTTGCGCTCATGCATCTGCCGGATTTCGTGACGCTGCAGCACACTCAGGAACAGCGCCATCAGGCCACGCACTTCCTTGTTGGGACGCAGCCAGTTTTCGCTGCTGAAGGCAAACAGGGTCAGGTATTCGATATTCAGCTCGGCACAGGCGTAAACAATCTCCCGCGCCGCCTCAGCGCCCGCCCGGTGGCCGGCACTGCCGCGAAGACCGCGCGCCCTGGCCCAGCGATTATTGCCATCCATGATCACCGCTATGTGCCGGGGCCGTCCACTTGTTGGGGCCTGTTCCACTTAAGCTTCTCCTCTCGCATCCTTGGCTTGAGCTGCCGTGCCGTCCACTCTCAGATTGACAGCAGGTCTTTTTCTTTGGCGCTGAAAGTCGACTCGACCGCAGCAATATACTTGTCGGTCAGCTTTTGAATGCGATCCTCGGCCCGGCGCTGATCATCCTCGCTGATTTCCTTGTCTTTGAGAAGATCTTTGATGGTGCCATTGGCATCGCGGCGAATATTGCGAATCGCCACGCGCGCATTTTCCGCTTCACTTTTGGCCTGCTTGGTATACTCGCGGCGGGTCTCTTCGGTCAGTGCAGGCATCGGCAGGCGGATGGATTCACCGTTATTGGACGGGTTCAGACCCAGGTCCGACTTCATGATGGCTTTTTCCACGTCCGAAATAAGCGCCCGTTCCCAGGGCACAATGACCAGCAAACGCCCTTCTTCGACAGTGATATTGGCCAACTGGTTCAAAGGTGTATCGGCACCGTAGTAAGGCACCATCACGGTGTCCAGAATACCCGGGTGGGCACGGCCGGTACGGATTTTGTTGAATGCTATTTCCAGCGAATGCAGGGATTTTTCCATGCGCTCACCGGCGTCAGTGATTATCTCGTCAATCATGCTGATCCCCTTCAGTTGGCGGCTTCGCCACTTGACTCATTCGGGCGTACCACACCAATCAAGGTACCATCGGTCAGGCCCATCACATTGTTCAGTAATGATCCCGGTTTCTGCATGTTAAACACACACACCGGGATATCATGGTCACGTACCAGGCAGATCGCCGTCAGGTCCATGACCCCCAGCTTCTTGTCCAGCACTTCATCATAGGTCAGGTAGTCGTACTTGATGGCATCGGGGACCCGCATGGGGTCTGCCGAATACACGCCGTCCACCTTGGTGGCTTTCAGAATCAGACCGGCATCAATTTCGATGCCGCGCAGACAGGCGGCCGAATCGGTGGTGAAAAACGGATTGCCGGTACCGGCAGCAAAGATCACCACATCGCCGGAGCGCAGGTGGCGGATGGCTGCACGGCGGTCGTAGTGCTCAACGACGCCGCTCATCGGGATGGCTGACATCACGCGAGTGGAAATACCAGCCCGCTCCAGCGCGTCACGCATGGCCAGCGCATTCATCACCGTCGCCAGCATACCCATGTGATCACCGGTCACCCGCTCCATGCCGGCTGCATGCAACGCCGCACCGCGAAACAGGTTACCACCGCCAATGACGACGCCTATTTCAACACCCAGGCCGACCAGCTGGCCTATTTCTACCGCCATGCGGTCCAGCACCTTGGGATCGATGCCAAAATCGGCTTCGCCGGTCAGGGCTTCGCCACTGAGCTTTAACAGTATGCGTTCTGTCTCTTATACACATCTGACGCTGCCGACGATCTACTCTGTGTAGAT